>CAZHBK010000152.1:0-3522 GCA_964530465.1 uncultured Nitrososphaeria archaeon
AATTCACCATCTAAAAAGTATGAAATCCAGAGAGATAAAAGTTTTTAGTATAAATTTAATAGCATGGAATACCTTATAAAGACAGCTTAATACTATATTTATTCAGTGTGACGGGGCCCGGACCAGGTAAGATACCTCTTGAAGATGCAGAAGTATATTTAATTACAGATAGAGGTTCTATTAGGCTTGATAATGCAGTAGTATATATTCATTTAAAAGGGTATTCTAGAGCTAGAGTTACACATTTAGATATCGAATATCCTAATCTTGAAAACCTATTATCTTCGGGAGGAGGGTACTTAGAAATCTATAATGTAAGTGATATGATTAGAATTAAATTACGTAGGAATTGCAGATTATCAATTCAAGGTAGATTAGTTAGAGTGTATGGATTAGTTGTAAAGCATAGTGCATTTAGGGACTTAATTGAAGATAGATCGTATATAGTTACATGGGTTGGATCTAAACACGATGGAATATATATTGGTTTTAAGAGGGAGATTATTAAAAAGCTTGAGGAGATAGCATTTAAAATATCTAACTTAACTCCCCGCTAATATATTTCATAATATCATCGTCCGTTAAATCCCTCCATTTAATGTATGCATCTGCAACTGCGTAAATATAACCACTTCTAATATTCAAGCATATTGCTAGATCAACCTCTTTAGACAATTTATCTATTGAATTTAAATGACATGTAGGTACTGCAATGTATACTCTAGATGCATTCCTACCCTTAACGAATCTCACAGCTACAGACATAGTATATCCAGCTGCAATACCATCATCAACTAAAATAACTGATTTTCCAGTTAGATCTGGATATCCTCTACCATCTCTCAATATGGCATTCCTCATCTTAATCTCATTAAGTTGTTCTGCTATCGCCCCTTTAATCTCATCTTCACTCAGATTTAAATATGTAGCATATTCATAATCGACATATATATTACCATCTGGATCTACAGCTCCAAAACCAGCTTCTCTATCCCATGGTATTAAAATCTTCCGGCATATTAATAGATCGAGTCTAGAGTTTAAAGCCTTAGCAACTTCATAACCTACTGGAACTCCCCCTCTAGGAATAGCATATACGAAATCAACTGAATCTTCAATAACATCACGACATACCCTACCTAGGACGCGACCTGCATCGATTCTATCTCTAAAGACTCTATATTTATTAAAGAACTCCTTAATGAAAACTATATTACCATGTTTAACAATATCCATGTAAAATCCACCTATGAAATATAAAATAGTGTTAGGAAATCAATAAGTAGGTAAGGAGATTATATCTCAAATAGAATATCATGCTATGAATCCGATAAATTTAAAAAAGAATACTACATCTATATCCAATATTATTATGGATTAGGCGATGATTGTGGAACGGCTAACTGAATACCTCATGATGAATATCACCCTCAATGAGCCACTCTTTAAGGAGGTGATGTTTAAATTATGAGCTTCGATGAATTCTTCAATGAATTCGATAAAGAGATTGAAAAAATATTTAAGAAGTTTAGTAAGCTGAGTAGTAGTGGATCTACAAGTGGTTATTCAATATCAGTTACATATGGTCCTGATGGAAGACCTATAGTTAATGTTGAGACATATGGAAATATTGATGAAGATGCCTTAAGAAGAGAGATTGAAAGAATGTATCCAGGTGCTGAAATAAGAGGTTTAAAAGGTAGTAAGGGATTAATCTGGGAGGAGGAAGAAGAGACATCTAGAAGACCTAAGGAGGAGAGGAAGAGAGGGAAAGTTAGAAAGATTGAGATTGAAGAGGTTGGAGAGGAGAGGAAGAAGCCTAAGATAATATGGGAGGATGAGGAAAAAGAGTAATCTAATATTCTAGCTTACTTCCTGTCCTTAACTCAATATATTTATTGGGATACTTACTCCTAACATATTCTATAGCTGAATAGCCGCTACAATGCATTGGAGTTATATACTTAGATATCTTAGCTAATTCATCTAATTCAGCTCTAGATGGATTATGAAATCCTCCAAATATATGATATATCTCATGCTTGAATATCCTATAAGCTTCATATCCAATCTTAGCAACACCCGGATGTGAGCATCCAGTTAGTATAATTAAGCCTTTACCATCCACATAAATAGCTAGACTAATCTCATTAATACCAAATATAGATGCCTTTAAAGGACCTACAATCCATATATCTCTAGATAACTC
This sequence comes from uncultured Nitrososphaeria archaeon, assembly GCA_964530465.1. Taxonomy (GTDB): domain Archaea; phylum Thermoproteota; class Nitrososphaeria; order Geothermarchaeales; family JDFR-13; genus CAZHBK01. The sequence goes on from CAZHBK010000152.1 coordinate 2,210, forward strand.
ATATGGCTTAGATACTACTAATGGCTTCAACCCCCACCTCTCGAGGTAGTCTCTAGGACCTGGAGGTATGAATATCTTAAGACCTGATTTAATCCTACCAATATATTCAAAGCCACCATAGTGGTCTCCATGATGATGACTTAAAACAGCATAATCTAATTTAGTTAAATCTACATTTAATGCATTAGCATTATACTCGATAACTCTAGGATCTGTATCAGCATCAAATAAAATCCTATACTTAGGTGTTTCAACATATGCACTAAATCCCCATTCAGAGAGCAATCCTTCAGCAGGAGTATTATCATCTAAAATGGTAATCTTAACCCAAGCAACCATTACAAATAAAATACATCTATCATAACACTGTTAAAAATAATACTTATAGATACTTATTGAAATATATACATTGCTCAACTAAAGATAAGACTAAACTACAACTTCATATTACAACATCCAGATGATTAAACACTTTTATAATGGTAGTAATCAATATACTACATAGGTGTCTACTTATGGGTAGATATATAACGGTTTCCGCTAAGGTCAGAAGAGAATTACTTGAGGAGGCTAGGAAGTTAAATATTAATATTTCAGAAGTGATTAGGAGAGCTCTCGAGGAGGAGGTACGTAGGCGTAGGCTAGCGATGCTAGAGGAGAGATTGAGGAGGAAAAGTGATATACTTTCAAAGATAGATATTGATGAGGTCGTAAGACTTATTCGTGAGGATAGGGAGGTTAAGTAATGTCTTTGATATACTTATTCGATGCATCTAGTATTGTTAGAGCACTTAAAGAGGTTAAGTTGGTACCGTTAGGCGGTCAAGCATTACAATGGCTTACGGTATATGAAGTTATTAATGCATTCTGGAAGGAGGTATACTTACTTCACAAACTTAATCCAGAGGAAGTTAACTCTCTTATAAGCGACTTTATAGAACTTCTTAAGGAGATGATAATACTTGAGCCTAAAGAACTCGAGCAAGATATTCTTGAATTCGCGATCTCTAAAGGGATAACTGTCTATGATGCATCTTACATTATTCTAGCATTGAAGTACGATCTAACGCTTGTAACCGAGGATAGAAAACTTACGAAAATCGCCAATAGTATTATTAGGGTAGTAAGCTTGAATGAAATCATATAGTAAATCAATAGAAAATCTTTAAGAGTTAAGCTATGGAGCTTAAACTTAATATTCCTATCTCTGAATCCCTATCTAAACTACTGGAATCTGCATATATTCTAGATCACTACTGGTATGTTTGCTTTAATTCTAATTTCATTAAATTCATCTACAGTCATATCTGCAA
>CAZHBK010000153.1:0-3414 GCA_964530465.1 uncultured Nitrososphaeria archaeon
TTACTAGTTTATCGTTTTTTATATAGTATAGTATTATTTCGTCTACTACTTCCCTGTATATGTCTTCGAATATTAATGCGTATGTTGCTGTTTGGTAGAAGTGGTCTTTTGGTATTCTCCCCTTATACTCGCTATATTTAACTTCTAATACTTTGTAGAATCTTCCAACCCTATATACTATGTCTGCAACTCCATATATTTTATACCTCCTACTGTATAGCTTTAGACTGTAGTATATTTCATCTGGTTTTTCAATCCTCTTACCTAGTAGTGTTAGCTGTCTATATGACTTCCTCTTGAGCTCTTCATACATCTCCTTACCCTCAACCATCATCTCTGTCTCTGGTTCTTGGAATCCTCTAACCCTCTTAAGGTATAGTATGTATGGGCAGTAGAAGTAGTCTCTAACCTCGAGTGGTGTTATATATCTTTCATCCTCGCTAGGCTCTAAATCCCTAATAATCATATTTAGATTATTATTGTATCTCCAGCCTCTCTAGGTACTTCCTCATTAGATATTATAGTTCTATACCTCATGTCGTCCTCGCATATTACGAATACCTGTATATTACCTTTATTACTACCTAGCTTCCTCCTTAGTAGGTGTATTAGATGCTTCCTCCTCTGACTATCTATGACTCCTAGGAATGCACTCTTCTGAATTCTAACGAGTCCATTATCCATACATATTTGAGCTATCTCATTCCTCAAATTATCATCTGTAATATCATAGATTACAAGTGTATACCTCATATCCATCACCTAGTGTATTTAAATGGCTCGTAGGAATTAGTATACCCCATTACATATCTAGCTAGCCTCTTAGCCTGTAGATCGATATGATATTTTAGCTTCGTAGTCTTATTCATGAATGTTACTTCTTCATCAATCCTATTGAAGTATATTGTTAGTAGGGTTCTCCTAGCTTCATCAGATAGCTTATTATCCTCTACGATCCAATTACTTAAATCCGGTTTCTCGATTAGGATCCAGTTGAATAATGCAGCATCTACAACGGGTACTCTAAACTCCTCCATTAAATCCATTACAAGTGCGGGTCTCCTAGCTGAATCCTCATGTAGGAATCCTAGGTATGGTTCGAATCCATTTAATATAAGTGTATTCCATGTATATCCAGCTAGTAGCATATATAGATAATTTAACGATAGGTTTACTGGATCTCTAGGTTCTTCATAATGCTTCCTCCTACCATCAAAGCCATATCTATCTTTAAGTATACTACTCCAGAAATCCCAATACCTCCTAGCTGCTTCAGCCTCAATACGTATAATCTCCCTCCTACCATCAGGCTTATAATCCAACTGAGATACTCTAGAGGCTAGATCCTTTAGAATCCATATTAAATCAAGTAGTTGATCTGCGAAATCCCTCCTTTTAAACCTCCTCCTAACATCTGATAGATATAATGCTTGATTCCTAATCTTACCATATATGAATGCTTTAGCTAGGTAGAACCCCCTCTCACTCTCTTGAGTTTTAAATTGATTCTTCTTCAGATATATTGAGGAGCCTTTTAAAACAGGTGTTATAACTCCTAATAGCTTAGACCTACCCATTAGATATATTTTAACACCCATCCTAAGCATTAAGTATAATGCATCTCCAGAAATACTAGTACCCTTAACATGTAATACTATCTCATCGAAATCACCGATATTAAACTCCCTCTTCTCACCTGTTGAAGCCTTCTTAATAAGTATTCTACTCCTCTTCTTACCAATATAATATCCATAATCGACTAATACCAATCTCTTCATCCTCACACCCCACCACTATGACATATATTATAATATATGCAGTATTCGGGGCAGTTCAATGGTTTTCCAGGATCCCTACCACTTAATATCACTTTAGTTGCTTCATCCCTCATCTCTAGGAATTCACTCCTCAACTCATCACCTATGTAGAATACCCTCTTATCCACCTTAACATAATCATCTTCAACTGAGAGGTATATTATCAATCCGTAGTCTACAGGTATACTCTTATCTGCTTCAATAGCTAATGCATATCCAGCTAGGGTATACTTATGGAAGTCTCTAATATCACCTGTTTTAATATCTGCTACAATCCTACCAAGATATATATCTACCTTCAACTCCCTACTCAATCCAATAGGAGATCCATCAATCCTCATCTCAACAACATCCGGGATTGCTTGATGAACTAATGAGTCTAATGTTAGGTATTTAGATGATGCAATAACTCTATCTACCGATGCTGCAGCCTGCAGAATTAGATAGTTGTATAGTGTTTTAGAATTCCTCCTTAAAAGCTTTACCTCCTCATTCTTCAAATACTTATCTACATTATACTCCTTAAGGATCTTATCAACATACTCCTTAACCCTAGGCTTTAAATAATCAACTATCTTATATCCTGGAGTAATACCCTTAGAGTATAATACTGCTTTAACCCTAGTTAATGCATCAGCTGATACAGCATGATACACCCAGCCTCTAACAGTCTTAAATGTATATGGTGCTTGAATCTTAAGAACCCTCCTAAGATAGATATCCCTATAGGTAGGACAGTATCTATTAGCAAGCTCACCAACACCAAAATAGAAATTCTCATAAGGTGAAAGCCTACCCTCCCAAGACCAACCACGCAAATCCTCACTCACAGCCTCATCAGAATGCCTCTCCCTAACAAGCCTAATAAGCCTATCCAACTCAAGAGAATCAATAAAGAACATCCTAAAATAAATATAGCCGTTGTAGGAGAAGAATAATAAGAATATCTCCAAGTATTAATCATTAAAAAAGTAGTACTAGGTGATTATAGCTTTAAATATTTAATTTCTCAATGTATCTAGGAATTCTCTAGTCACACTCTTGAATATCGTTTCTGAGGGGCTTCTTCCACTACATGATGCATAATCCACTGATATTACTAATGATAATGCAAATAGACATAATCTCCTTAGTTCAATATATCTACTCCATACCTTCCTAATAATATCATTAATTGTTAGAAGTACTGTCTTCTCCCTTCTAAAAATATTATGATATACTTTATCAACTGCGCTAGTTAAAATAGTATAATTTATATGTGGTTGTGTATCTTCGAGTAATTTAACTACATCTCTAAATAAATGCTCACACTCACATCTATCGTATGTTAATCTTATATTAGGTTGCTTCCTAGATCTAAAGCCTAACGCATGGTGATGATATAGGATTGAGAATTTTAATGGAATTTTAAATATATCTGGTATATTTATCGAGTAATCCCTCTCTAAAATCCAGATCGACTCATATATGATTAGAGTTGATAAGAATTCATGCCCTATAAATGAAAGATATTTCTTTCCAGAGGATCTATCAATTCTAAAGTTATCTTGATAGAAGATCTTACCAATATCGTGTAATACTCCGGCATATATAAGTG
>CAZHBK010000154.1:0-3295 GCA_964530465.1 uncultured Nitrososphaeria archaeon
TATTAAGATTAAATATAGGTATTTAGACCTTAGAAGGTTTAAGATTAGGTGGATTCTAAAGTTTAGATATAAAGTTTTAAGAATTTTAAGAAGATATCTTGAAGAGAATGGATTTATTGAGATTAATACACCAAAAATTATAACTGCTGCAACAGAGGGAGGCGCGGAGTTATTCCCAATCTTATTCTATGGTGTTGAAGCATTTCTAGCCCAGAGTCCACAGTTATATAAGCAGATGGCTTTAAATGCATTTGAGAAGGTTTACGAGATAGCAAGCTATTATAGAGCCCAGAAATTCGATACACCAAGACATTTAGCAGAATTCTGGTCCTTGGATATTGAAGCCGCCTTCTATAATTTAAACGATCTACTAGATCTCATTGAAGATATGTTAATATATCTAATTGATAATCTAAATAGAGAGGCATGTGAAGAATTAAATAATCTATCTATAAAACTACCTCGACTGTTAAAACCATTCCCGAGAATTGAGTATGAAAATGCAGTCGAAATAATTCGTGGTGAGGGCGTTGATATTAAATTTGGTGATGATTTAGGAGCTGAAGAGCTGAATGTATTAGCTAGATGTTTAAAGATTAACACTCCCTTTTTCATAATATACTGGCCTAGAACGGTTAGAGCATTCTACTATAGAATTAAACCAGATGATGATAGGCTTACATTAAGCTTCGATCTATTATGGCCTTTAAAGGATAAGTATCCGCTTGAGCTAGCTAGTGGTGGAGAGAGAATTAACAATAGTGAGGAGTTAATTACTAGACTTAGGGAAAAGGGATTATACCCTGAGGCATATACTTGGTATATAGATATGTTTAAATATGGAATGCCGCCACACGGAGGTTTCGGATTAGGTGTAGATAGGCTGATTATGGCATTATTAAACTTAGATACTATAATTGATGCGGTTTTCATACCTAGAACTCCAAAATATAGTAAACCTTAAGAGGTGATTCTATGAGGCCGTTAGCCGAATTAAAGATATCAGATCGTATTAAAATCGCTAAAGAACTATATAATGCATACTTAGAATCTAAAGAACGTTTCAACGCATTCATAACATTAAGGGATTGGGATGCTATTGAAGATGAGATTGAGAATTGCTCTGAAGGGTTATTAAGTGGTATTTTAATCCCTGTGAAGGATAATATTTCGACTAAGGGGATATTAACAACATGTGCTAGTAGGATATTAAGTAATTACATACCTCCGTACGATGCGTCAGTAATTAGGTTCATTAAGGATGAGGGCGGTATAATAGCTGGTAAGACCAATATGGATGAATTTGCAATGGGTAATACTAATGAAACAAGTTATTACGGCCCTGTATTAAATCCATGGGATACTAGTAGGGTTCCAGGTGGTAGTAGTGGTGGTAGTGCTGTCGCGGTCGCATGGAAGGGATATCTCGCATTAGGTAGTGATACTGGTGGCAGTATAAGACTACCAGCATGCTATAATGGTATCTATGGCTTAAAGCCTACATATGGAATGGTTAGTAGATATGGCTTAATCGCGTATGCAAACAGCCTCGAGCAGATAGGGCCCATGGCTAGATTTATTAAAGATTTAGCGTTACTATACTATGTCATATCTAGATATGATGAAAAAGATATAACGATGGTTAGGAATCATGAACGCGAGAGAGTTAGGAAATCTTTAATTGAATTTATCAATGGTAATATTGATATGTTCCAAGCTATTGTAGATAGAGCTTTCATGATATATCCTAAAGACTTAATTGAATATGCAGATGATGATGTTAAAGAAGTATTTTATAAGACTTTAGATTTCTACAATAGGTTTGGATTTAAAATTGAAGATTTCAAGGGAGAATTTCTTAAAGCTGGTCTCCCAGCATATTATATCATTGCTATGGTTGAAGCATCCTCAAATTTAGCAAGATATATCGGAGTGAACTTCGGTCTCAGAATAGATAGAGCTACATTCTGGGATATGGTCGCTCGAACGAGGTCTAATGGTTTTGGAGTAGAAGTTAAGAGGAGAATTATAATGGGTGCCTATGCATCTAGTAAGGGTTATGAAGAGAGATACTATTTAAAGGCTCTTAAAGTTAGAAGATGGATTAGGGATAAACTACTTGAGATTATTAGAGGTAGGGATAAATACACGTTTATAGCATTACCAACTTCATTAACAAAACCACCTAAGTTTGGGGAGTCGTTAGGTCCTAGAGGGTATATTCAAGATATTTATACTGTAATTGCAAATTTAGCAGGATTACCAGCAATTTCAATACCATCAAATTATGTAAATGATTTACCACTAGGTATCCAGTTAATTGGCGATTACTTTACTGACGATATATTAATTTATATAGCTAGCTTAGTAGAGGGGAAAATATATAACCCGTTAAAACTTCCTAAAGGTGGTTATACATGAATGATATAAGTATTGATTTGAAAGAGGTCTTTAAAATTATGAAAATGGTATTAATTGAGGATGATCCATCGAAATATGCTAAAGATCTAGAGATGATACTCAAGTTATTCAATGAATTAGATAGATACGATGTATATGTTAGAAATTTAAAACCATTATATCATCCTAATGAAGAATACTGTAGTCTTAGAGATGATTATCATAAGGAGGAGTCGACCGATTTATCTATTTTCGCGATTGAACTTCAAGACGGCTACTTTAAAGCACCTGGAATTAAAGGTAGGAGGAGAATTAGAAGTTAAAATCAAGCAACCTCTTTATATAATTCATTTAAATACCCCTCTCTAGAATTCTCGCATACAACATTTAAAATCAATTTAGTATGTGTTCTTTCAACATTCTCAAGTGTTTGAAGCTTCTTAACGAAATTATCTAAATCATGTCTATTCCTAAATCTAGCGATTATTGTAATATCATACTCACCCGTTATATCGTATACTGCAGATACGTTCTCTTCATCTTTAAGTCTTTCCTCAACTTCCTTAAGTTTACCGCCTGATACCTTTATATCTATTAATACTGGAAATTGATAACCTAACTTCTCTAAATCAATATCAATAGTATACTTTCTAATAATACCTAAATCCTCCAGTCTCTTAATCCTAACCTGTACTGTACCAGGCGATAGTTTAAGCATTCTAGCTATCTTCCTAATTGAGAGTCGTGAATTATTCATTAAAATCTTTAAGATCTCTAGATCTCTCTTATCAATATCAAATGTCAATTTAACTCCCCTCTATAATACATTAATATTTTCACTTGAATAATATAATGAGTATTTTTCAGTCATTTATTAAGTTACAATATATAATTA
>CAZHBK010000155.1:0-3285 GCA_964530465.1 uncultured Nitrososphaeria archaeon
CAATAATTACGGTTAAGAAACTAGACTATAATGAAAGTCTAAGGAGAATTTTAGATTTTGCAGATAGTAGAGGACATAAGTCTATTGAGGAAGGACTTCAGAGAGTACTAGAACCAGTAAAATATGAGTACTTGAAGCAGATAAGGAGGTTTCTGGGCTACCCTGATAAGCTTGATAATAGCCTTTTAGCTTCAATCTTTGATGAACTATACTATGGATCAGAACTTTACACTAAAATTACAGGTCGACCTCCACTATTGAATGTTAAGCATGGCCTAATGGAGAATGAGAAGGTAATAGTGGAGGAAGATACTTTACAGTTTCTTAAGGCTAAGGTGAAGGGGAAACTTGGTATAACTACGGGTAGATCGAGAATAGCAACAGAATTCATCTTAGGAGATTTACTAGATAGATTCTTCCATAAAGAAGCATTAATATTTATTGAGGATATTTTGAGACGAGAAGGAAATATTGATCCTTCTATTGTTCTTAAACCTAGCCCTTACACCTTAAAACTATGTCTTAAAGCCTTAAGTCCATACACAATGGCTCTCTATATTGGTGATTCAGCTGAAGATGCAATTATGGTTCAAAGAGTTAACAGTGAGGGTGAAAGAGTAGTCTTCATTGGAGTATATCGTTACACTATTGATCCCGAGAGAGCGATTAAGACATTCATGGAGCTTAATGCTATAGCTATAATCCCAACAATTAATGAACTAGAATACCTTATGGAGGGATCCCTTTGAGAAGAGGATTCTATGAGAGGAAAACCTTAGAGACTAATGTTAAAGTGGAACTCAATATAGATGGAACCGGTAAGTGTTACATTGATACACCTATACCCTTTCTTAACCATATGTTGAGAACTCTAAGTGTACATAGCCTAATGGACCTCACTGTACACGCCAAAGGCGATTTGATACATCATATCATAGAGGATGTAGCGATAGTACTTGGTAAAGCCTTAGGGGAGGCATTAGGTGATAGGAATGGTATAAGGAGGTTCGGCTATATGAAGGTGCCTATGGATGATACATTAGCGGAGGCAATAGTAGACTTAATTAAAAGACCATACGCAGTAGTAAACCTCAATTTATCAAACAGTATTCTTGAAGGTATTGAGTCAAACCTATTCATCCACTTCATTAGGAGTCTTGCCTTCTCAATACCAGCTACAATACATGTTAATGTAATTTATGGTTTTGACGATCATCATAAGGTAGAAGCATCATTTAAGGCTTTAGCTTTAGCATTAAGAGAGGCATGGACTCTAACAGGCACCTTAACTACCACTAAGGGGGTATACGAGTGATGAAGATCTTCATAGCTAATACTGGTGTAGGCAATGTCTACAGTTTACTAACCGCTCTTAGAAGATTAGGGAGTGAAGCATACATTAGCTTATCACGAGATAAACTAGAGGAAGCCGACGGGATAATTCTACCTGGCGTTGGGAATTTTGAAAGTGCTGTAAAGAGATTAGAGAAAATCAGGGAATATCTAATAGACAAGGTTAAATCGGGAACACCACTCCTTGGTATTTGCCTTGGATATCAGTTACTTTTTGAGGAGAGTGAGGAAGGTGCTGGTAGGGGACTTAGTATATTTAAAGGTAAAGTTGTGAGGTTGCCAAACACTGTTAAGGTACCACATATGGGTTGGAATACTCTTGAAAAGATTAGACCAAGCCCTATAACTGAGGGTATAGAGGAGGGTAGTTACGTTTACTTTGTACACTCATATTATCCTAAACCAGCCGAGCCAATAGTTATAGCTGAAACATACTATGGTGTATGGTTTCCAAGTATTGCTGGGAGAAATGGAGTCTATGGTGTACAATTCCACCCTGAACGTTCTGGTAACGTAGGATTCAGAATATTATCAAACTTCCTCAAGGTGATCAAAAGATGATGATAATACCAAGTATTGACTTATTAAATGGTAAGGTAGTTAGGCTCATTAGAGGAGACCCCAAATACACAAAGGTATACCATGATGACCCTGTGAGGTTAGCTGAGGAATTCGTCAATAAAGGAGTAAAGTTAATTCACGTAGTAGACCTTAATGCTGCCTTAGAAAGGGGTAATAATAGAGACATTATCTTGGATCTCGCCTCTAGAGGCATACCCATTCAAGTTGGTGGAGGAATAAGAAGTATAGAAGCTGCAATGTCGTTATTAAATTCCGGGGTTAGGAGGGTAATACTGGGAACACTTGCTTACAAGAGGCCTGATTTACTTCATGAAATCATAAGATTGTTTGGTGGAGATAGAGTAGGTGTTGCAATAGACTATAAGGGATCTAGGGTAATGGTGAGAGGTTGGAGAGAAGAATACCAATTAACTCCACTTGATGCGGCACTCCAATTCCAAAATATGGGTATAGAATGGTTAATCCTCACGTCCATTGAAAGAGATGGAACGCTTAGAGGAGCAGACATAAGCACCCTCAAGAATGTCAGGAGACATGTTAATGTTAAGATTATTGCTTCTGGTGGCGTCTCCTCGTTAGAGGATATCCTAGCTCTCAAGAGTATAGGTGTTGATGGGGTTATTCTAGGTAAATCACTTTATGAAGGATTAATTAAGCTTGAGAAAGCATTAGAGGTGGTGAATAATACCTCTAGCTAAACGTATAATCCCATGTCTAGATGTTGATAAGGGTAGAGTAGTTAAGGGTATACGCTTCGTATCATTAAGGGACGTTGGTGACCCAGTAGAGCTAGGAGCATACTATAGCTCTGAAGGCGCTGATGAACTAGTATTCCTCGATATAACTGCTTCACCTGAGGGAAGAGCTACTATGGTTGAAGTAGCGAGGAGAGTAGCTGAAAACATTAACATACCCTTCACAGTAGGCGGAGGGATAAGAAGCGTGGAGGATGCTAGAAGACTATTAATGAATGGTGCTGATAAGGTTTCAATAAATACTCTCGCCGTAGAGAAACCTGAATCCATAAGACAATTAGCATCAGAGTTTGGTTCCCAATGTGTCGTAGTAGCTATAGACGCTAAACGTAACTACACAATAAACAATAAGGCCAAAATATTCATTGATGAGGAGGGTAAGCCATTCTGGTTTGAAGTATACATCTATGGCGGTAGAGTACCTACAGGAATAGACGCCATATGGTGGGCTAGAAAAGCTGAGGAACTAGGTGCTGGTGAAATATTATTAACATCCATTGATAGGGATGGTACAGGTCTAGGATACGACCTCATCTTAACTAAGGGAGTTGTTGAAGCAGTAAACATCCCAGTTATTGCTAGTGGAGGTGCAGGT
>CAZHBK010000156.1:0-3263 GCA_964530465.1 uncultured Nitrososphaeria archaeon
GTTGGTAATCTTTCTTCATCTTGATATTCTTTAATATGATCCTCCTTTCTAGTTTATATTAGCTGGGGTGTGCTAGGACATGAGGATCGTGAAGACTGGTATTTCATTTAGGAAGGATATTTTAGATGATTTAGAGAATTATATGAAGTCATTAGGTATTAAGAGTAGATCTAAGATTGTTAACGAGGCTGTTGGGATGTATTTAGCTGATAGAGCTGTACTTATGGGTAAGGGTATTGTTGGTGGTGCAGTCTTAATATACTATGATCATGAGGTGAGGGAGATTAGAGAGAATTTAACACATGTTCAGCATGATTTCATGGATGTTATCATATCAAATACACATGCACATATTGATAAGAGGCATTGTATTGAAGCGATTCTAGTTAAGGGTAGGATTGAGAGGATTAAGGAGTTAATCAAAGCTCTTGAATCACTACATGGCTTGAAAGAGCTGAGACTTGGGTTATTTAAGATTGGAGAGGAGTAATATATTGGTGGACCCGCCGGGATTCGAACCCGGGACCTCTCGGTTGCAAGCCGAGCGCTCTACCACTGAGCTACGGGCCCATAGCTATCATTATTTGAATGTAATTGAATTACTTTTTAAGTTTTTTGCAGTTGTTTTTAGCTGTATGCATCTGTAGTTAGATGTAGATTATTATTACTCGATTATGTATGCTGAAGTAGTATGTTGAGGTATGTAAATGCTTTAAAATTAATATCTTTCTTAGCGTTATGATGGTGATATCAATACTACATTATCTCCTCGAATAATGATATTCCCTAATGCCTTTGCTTCATCTGACTGTATTAATTCGGCATCTTTTAAGACTAGATTTAAGTGTTCATCGTATCCTGCTAAGATCCCTCTTATTAATCTTCCACCTTTCACTTTAACTATTACCGGCATATTTATACTGTCTCTCAAGATCTTCACTGTTAAATCATTTGTCATTTTAAGCCCCCTCTTTCTAAATATTTCATGTTTTAACTGGATTATTTAAAGGTTATCTGACATGCATTTTATAACTTAAAATATGAACTAAAGAGATTGGAGTATCTAACTCTAGCTCTTCTATTTTAAGAGTATCTATCTGTCTTGACTATCTTTAATCCAGAACCATTTAATCGATCTTAAACCCTTATATCGTACCCTATGCTCTCTACCATAACGTTTAAGAGGTTTTGAGACATGTTTTATAGATCTATAAGGTGGTAATATTATACTTGGGAGCCATATATTCCTGGAGAGTATTATATCTATCTTTCCATAGATATGATATCTACACTTTTTACATACATAACCACGATTATAACCTAGACTCTCCATCTTAGATTTACATGATGGGCATATTGGTTTTAATTCTTCTCGTCTAATTATCGGTGGATTAAATTTAACTAATTCAGCATTTAGCGTGAGCTCACTATCATGCATCCTTGTAGAACCTCCGATTATGGCTAAAGTATCTTGAGGTAGTTTGAGGAGTATTCTCCTCATTCCTCCACTCTCCCTGTATACGAGGGTGTGAATAACCTGCTTTTCATCTAATTCTAACATAGCCTTAATATGTCCTCCCTTTAGGATAGTTAAATCTCTTATAACTCCCTTAATAAATCCCTGGGAATATACTTCTAATGGTGGATTGAGGCATACTCTTAAATGCTCGCTAGTTCCTTGATTTGTAACATATACAATCCATCTCTCACACACTTCTTTAATAATATGCTTATATGCTCTAGAGATTCTATAGAATAATCTAAGGACTATACTTGGATTATTACCTCTAATGCCGAGAATTACTGGATCGGGTCCATGCGGCGTTATCAATGTTTTATTAGTTTCTAAATCATAGTGTGCAAAATCTAATTCAGATTCATGTATGATATTATTAATACAGTACTCACATATACCTCGATTCCTCTCCCTCCTAGATAGATTTCTATATGCGAGTAGCTCGTATGTATGATCATTTGGAAGATAGTTTCCGATTGCAGATAGAGCTCCTATAAGACCTCTAGCACCATATGGGGTGTACCACAGGATGATGGCATTATAAATCCGCCTCCATACAGATTCAACTTCATTTAACGTTATTAATCTATGGAGAGCTTTAATACCGAATCTATATAAATAAGCGTAGTCGCTAGTATTCAATCTAGAGCCATCTAAAATCACTATCGCCGGTTGTGTATTAGGTGTAAACTCTTCATCTACTAGATATTCATGGAGGAACTTCTTAACCCAACTGATAAAATCATCAAGTTCGTTATCTGGTATTAATGCTTCGATTGCAACACTACCATTCCCTCTAGTCTTCCATGGTATGTCAGGGTTTAAACGTATTAATCTTGGATAGTCTATAATACATCCATTATGTACTTTAAGAATTCTTTCAATTAAATATGTTGAGAAATGCGTTGTACAACCGCCGAAATAGCTATCTACGCTATCTATACCTATAAGTATGTATTTGTGCATTAGAGATATAGCTATGTAGTTCCGGCAACAATTAACGTCTGCGTTGAAGTAACTTTATCTAATCTCCTAATCTTCCATGTTACGATCTTCCTTATGTGCTCCATACTCTCAGCTTCAATCTTAGCAACTATATCATAGACTCCAAAGACAACTTCAGCTTCAAGGACTTCAGGCTCTTTCAATAACTGCTCTTTAACCTCCTCCTCAGCCCCGACCTCAGTAGTTATTAAAACATACGCCTTCGCCATATAGCACACCTCTAAATAAAAAATAAACTAACATCAAGTTGATTAAATTAAATAAGCCCCTCCTATGACCTAGTAATAGTCCTCCTTCTGTATAGAGGCGGGATCAGTCTAAGCGGCACTACAGCCTTACTCCCCCATGCCGGGCGGCCGTTTCACCTTCTATAGGCTTCGTCAGAGTACCCTCATCCTCATCACATCCTATAGAAGTCTCGTTTCTGTTCCGCCCGAAGGCGGTCTCCCGCCTAGGCCTCGCGGCCCCATGGGGTAAACAGGAGGGAGGACCTTCCTGTTAAACCCGCCCACTAGGTCATAGGAGGGGCTTAAACCCACCGACCGACCCTAGGTGGGCTATGGCATTTGGGGGTGTGGCGCTATCCAGATCCATCCCGACGACTCCGGCGATTGGGAGTGGACGGCTGAGACGGTCGGCCTACACGGCCTCCCGTCGTACACCGCCACCCCATCAACGGGGTCTTCTACCCCAGCCGTCGTCGCCACCAGATCCCCCTCCCAGAGGGAGGGGTTACCAGTGG
>CAZHBK010000157.1:0-3239 GCA_964530465.1 uncultured Nitrososphaeria archaeon
AATACTAGATCATTTACCGATGATATATCTTTACTGATTTCAGTAATAGAATTACGGCGAGTACCTGGACTATTATGGTATATATAATGCCTAATCCATATAATTTTAAATCAATTATTGAACCGTACAATACCCCATTGATTAGAAAACCTAATCCATACAATGCGTTGAATATTCCATATGCAGTACCTCTATACTCAATCGGTATGATATCTGCAACTGCAGCACGATATATTGATTCTTGAGCACCATATACAATACCATAGAGTATGATAGAGATAATTAGATTGATGAATCCTCCAGATAGAGTGAGTATCGATGGTATTATTGAGAGTATGAATGGAATGATTAATACTATCCTTCCTAATCTATCATATAGTAATCCTGAGATTGGAGCTGAAATAGCATCTACAGCCTGCATAATTAAATATGCTAATGTAGCTATCCATGCTAATGCTACCAGATTAATTCTATACAATATTAGTGATACATGTATGAAACCCAATGTATTCAGTAGAACAGCTGTAGTGTATAATTTGAACTCAAGTGGTAGCTTACCTTTAACCTCTCGAAATTTTTCTATAACCTCATACGTATATCCTTTAAGACTATTGTATATCATAATTAG
The DNA here is from genome assembly GCA_964530465.1 of uncultured Nitrososphaeria archaeon. Lineage (GTDB taxonomy): Archaea > Thermoproteota > Nitrososphaeria > Geothermarchaeales > JDFR-13 > CAZHBK01. The sequence goes on from CAZHBK010000157.1 coordinate 629, forward strand.
CACTATCAGTAAGATTAGATATGGTGCGAATAGTGTATGATATGCTATTCTAAAGCAGTTTCCAGTTACAAATAGTACAAATGCTAGAATTCCAGGACCTATAACTGCACCAACTTGATCAAGCAATTCATGTAATCCAAATGCCTTACCACTGCCAATATCTTTGGAGACAATAGATATTAATGCATCTCTAGCTGGTGATCTTATTGCTTTCGCTAGTCTTTCACAAACTAATAACAATATTACTACCCACCAGATGTTAGTAAAGCCAATTAGTGGAATTGAGAGTAATAGAATATATCCCGATAGATATAATACCCAGTATGCTCTAGTCTTATCAGCTATCCAACCACTTAATAACCTTAATGAGAATCCGATAAATTCACTAACTCCGAATGCAAAACCTACTATAGCTGCTGAAGCACCTAAGAAGTTCAAGTATTGTGGTGTTATACTCCTCCCACCCTCATATATGGTATCTCCCAGTAGGCTAACCAATCCAAAAAGTATAATTGCTTTATATGCATCCTTTCTCGACAGACTCATTTAATTCCACAAGATAGAATTAAGTTGAAGCAACTTATAAGCTAACCTTCAATGATATAAATGGCATGCTACATAATGATTCTTTCCAACTTCTATTAACTCTGGTTCTTCCCTATTACATATATCTCTGGCGTATGGGCATCTCGGATGGAATCTACATCCACTAGGTGGATTTGCGGGGCTTGGGGGTTCTCCTTTTATGCGGATTCCACTTTTTACACCACGCCTTTTAAGACTTGGAATACTTGAGAATAGCAATTGTGTATATGGATGCAATGAATTCTTAAATATAACCTTTGTATCTGCTAATTCAACCAGTTTTCCTAAATACATTATAGCTATTCTATGTGCAATATAACCTGCGACAGCTAAGTCATGCGTTATAAATAGAATTGTTAAATTCAACTTCTTTCTTAGTTCGATTAGCGTATTTAATATTCCTGCTCTAATAGATACATCGAGCATGCTAACTGGTTCATCAGCAACTAGAAATACAGGCTTTGTAATTATAGCTCTAGCAATACATACCCTCTGCCTCTGCCCCCCACTAAGCTGATGCGGGTATTTATAAATGAATTCTTCTGGAGGAGTCAACTTAACCATCTCTAATGTTTTAACTAGTAGATCATATTCTTCATCTCTACCAGATACGATATTGTGTATCCGTGCGGGTTCTAAAATGAGATCCTTGATTCTCATCCTCGGATTTAATGATTCAAATGGATCTTGAAATACAATCTGCATCAACTTCCTATATGGTTTGAATTCCTTACGTGGTATGCGAGATATATCCTCACCTTTAAATAAAATCCTACCATCAGTTGGATCAAGTAGTCTTATAAGTAGCTTTCCCGTTGTTGTCTTTCCACAACCAGATTCTCCAGCTAACGCAAGTATCTCACCACTCCTAATATTAAGGTTAATACCATCTACAGCTCTGATAACTATTGCCTTAGTCTTAAATAATCTATCTAATAATCCGACACCAGATATAAAGTATTTTTTAAGGTTAATCGCCTGTATTAAATACTCACTCATTTAACACCGCCCAGAACTCCTCAGGTTTCATATCTGCCAATTTATCTGCATAATGGCATTCAACATATACTCCATCAATATCATATGCCTTAGGTGGTTTACTAAAGCATTCCTCTCTAGCATATGGGCATCTCGGAGCAAATCTACATCCATTAGGTATATTGATTAAATCTGGTGGTTCTCCCGGAATACTTAATAGTGTCTTTACACCGCTTTCAGCTATATCTGGAACGCACATTATCAAGCCTTTAGTATATGGATGTATTGGATGATGTAATACACGATCTATATCTCCATACTCAACGATCTTACCAGCATACATAACTGCAATTTTATCAGATATCTCATTTACAACTGTTATATCATGGCTTATTATAATTATACTCATATCCAATGTATTCTTTAGATTCTTCATTAGCTCGAGTATTTGCGCTTGTGTAGTTACATCTAATGCTGTTGTAGGTTCATCTGCAATTACAAGTTCGGGATTTAGTGAGAGAGCCATTGCTATTACAACTCTCTGCCTCATACCACCACTAAGTTCGAAAGGATATTTATTAGCTACATCTGGATTTAAACCAACAAGTTCCATAAGCTTATACACTCTCTCTTCAGCATCCTTCTTACCAATACTCTTATCATGTGTAGTTATAGCTTCTATAATTTGATCTTTAACTGTAAATACTGGATCTAATGCATTCATAGCACCTTGAAATACCATACTAATATGCCTCCACCTATACTTATTTAACTCTTCATCACTCAGATCAATTAAATCTACTCCATTAAAATAGATATGACCATCAACTACCCTACCTGGTTCTGGTATTATCCTTAATATCCCATATGCTAATGTAGACTTACCACATCCGGACTCGCCTACAATACCTAGAACCTCTCTCTTAGAGACTCTTAAGTTAACGCCATCTACAGCTCTAACAATACCTCTACGAGTGAAGTAGTAGATCTTGAGGTTTTCAATATTGAGTAGATCCATAATAATCAACATACATATTTAATGTGAGAG
>CAZHBK010000158.1:0-3220 GCA_964530465.1 uncultured Nitrososphaeria archaeon
TCTCTCCAGTGGGTATATACTTCAAACCACATTATAAACGATGCTATTACACATATAACTAATGCATATATCCAGTTGATATCTCTAGGGTATGGATTTAAAATTAAGTATGCTAGTATTGTAGTGAATAATACTGCGTATAGTATGAATCTAGGTATTATTAAACCGCCTAATCTAATGAATCCTCTTAAAATATCAACATCTATATCTTTCTTAACTATATAATCTCCGTATCTCTTAACTACGAGACCCATACTAATGAGTTTCTCTAAGTGGTAGTAGGCTAAACTCGGACTACTAAAACCTAATGCTCTCTGAACCTCCCTCACTCCTACGGGTTTATTAGTTTTAAGTAGATATAGGTATACCTTAAGTGTGTTACCTCTTAAATCTCTTAAGTTTCTCATTCACCCCTACCCATACTAGCTATATAGAGGGTTAGTATCCTTCTAATCAACCAGCCTATATCCAAAAATTATTATAGTAGATGTTGCATTATTTAATGTGGATTGTGGTGAGTAATAAATGTCTGGATTTGATGATTGGTTTGATGATAATGATCCCTTTGATAGAATCTTCAAAGATTTAATGAAGAGATTTAGATGGATGTTTGAAGAATTTAACTTAGAACCCGGAAAACCAATCATAAGAGGTTTTTCAATGACTATAGGACCTGATGGCAGACCTATAATTAGAGAGTTTAGACCGAGTGGATCTAGAAAGGAGTATATTAGAGTTGAGGGTGAGAGAAAAGCTGAACATGAGATAATCGATGAGGGAGGTAGTTATCTGATTATACTAGATATGCCTGGAGTATCGAAAGACAAGATTAATATTAGGATTTCAAGAGGGAGCTTAATAGTTAAAGCAGAAGACCATAAGAAGTATTATGAAGCTATAGCATTACCAAGAGACGCCTCAGATGAGATATTAGAATGGAATTATCATAATGGAGTACTGACTATTAAAATTAGTAAGAAGAGATGGTTGGGTAAAATCTTCCGCTAGATACGATGCTTTTCTCTAATTCTACTAACTTCATCAACTGGAATGTTCAGATGGGTTGCAATCGTCTCATTCGATAACTCTGGAGTCTCTCTAAGCATATTCTTAATTAATTCAGCTATATAATCTTCATATTTAACTGCATTCCTAGATCCATAGAATCTCTCAAAATACCTAGTTAATATCATTGCTAAAACTTCGGATCGAATTACAACACCCTTTCTAGTAGGCTTATACTCTCCTGCTTCAATTGGAAGCCCTATGATTACATATCTACCATCTACAACCATATATCTTAAGTCATATACTAGGATGTTCTCATGCAATGTGACATCGGCATTAGCCTTATGATATCTATATGCCATATATAATTTATCAGGTGATTTAGGCAGTAGTAGTCTAACTCTAACACCTTGTGAAGTTTTATCTCTAATTAAATTTAGTAATTCTTTAATTAGCTGAGCATCCTCAGGCTTTGGTCTCGTACCAGTAACCATAGCAATTACATTACTCCTAGCATTTCTATAACCTTCAAAAACTATATGGAAATACTCCCTCCTAGAGAATATCTCAATAGCTTTAGTAAGCCTATCAAGTAGTAATGCACGGCCTACCCACTCCTTTCTACTCATATAAATTAAATATATCGTACCGATTAGTAGTATAGTCTCAACGATTAGAAGAGATAATGTAATTAACTCATTCATACATGTAACACCACATTATGTTTGATTTAAATATCTGACTAACTTCAAATATAAATAGATGATGAAGCCTGCATCAACCGACTTAAAGATGAGGATTATCGGTGGGCTATCTGATTAACTTTAAAATACATTCTAATTTAATTCCTCTATCTAATAATCTCCTCCATAATAATCCTCCAATGCTCTCTATTCTTAGCATGCATAGGTAAGTATTCTATAATTATCTGAAGTGGGATTATATACTCTTTAGTAAATTCAATCATATCATCCATAGCATATCCTCCTCCAATAAAATATAGTTAGAAATTATGATTTATAGCTACACCTATAAGCTAGTTCTAACTGCTAGTAGTACTAGTAGGAGGTTTGGCCTCTTTTGAAGCTTTCTCTACATTTCTAATTAACATTTCTAATATCCTATCTAAATCATCTAGTGAAAACATCTTACTACTAATTAGGTAGTCTATCTTAGCATCTAACATACTCTTCTTCTTCCTCTCAAAACTCTTACCCTCCAATATACTTAAAATCTCTTTATCTACGTAGTCTCCATTTAATCTAATTTTAACATCCATCTTAGCTTTCTGAATTAATAATATAGGCTTACCCATATGATATGAGTATATTAATCTCTTACCTTTCCTCCTCCTATATTTAACTTCACATTTATACTTCTTTAAAAGTTGCCTAATACCCCTAATATAATTCTTCAACTTAGATTCTAGAATGCTCTCTGACGCCCCCTTAGATATCTTCCTACCACCAATATATGGTGTAACTAATACAATCTCATCTCCATCATTACTCCTATATAATTGCAGGATCATAATTCGGATATTCTTAGAGATCTTATTATAGAAGTCAATATATGCCTTAAGTAGATCTAAATTAACCTTATCAATTATAATAATCATATTATCCTTACTCTTACTCAATGTATCTATCAATTTCTTAAACATCTCATCTCCTAATACCTTCTTTAAAGATCTAACCTTCCCACTCTTACTCAACTCACTATATATTGCTTCTGCAATATCATATCTAACATGCCTATCCCTAAGCTTCTCGATGAAATTAGTCACCTGTGGATTGATATGCTTCTCAATATCATGCTTTATCAATTCAGCTTCAACAAGCCATATCTTAAAACTACTTGGATCATTAAAATCAATTAGAAATCCATCAGTTACATTACTCTTCAATCCGGGGATCTTAAGCTTTGTCTTAACATCAATATATATGGTATTCCTACCAAATATCTCCTTCTGATATTTAACAATATACTCCTCAAGTTCCTGCTCATACTTAAACTCATACAAGTGATATATTTTATCATTATGGATTAAGATAGGCTTATACCTGATATCACTCTGCTCAACTAGAATATGCTCTATAGAATCCCCCTTCATAGCACTAAACTTATTCTTAAACTAGTGAAATTTAAGTATACTAATATATTAGTAATACTCTAAAAGTCCTAGTATATAGTTACTACTTAGCTAATTAGA
>CAZHBK010000159.1:0-1365 GCA_964530465.1 uncultured Nitrososphaeria archaeon
CCCATTAGATATATAGATGTATAAATCAATATCACTTATAGATTTAAAGAGGTCTACATTTGGAACAACACAATAATGCTCTATATTAATAGCTGGATTCAACTCCATAATATAACTAGATAATACGTAAACCTTAGGATATAACAAGCTAGAATACCTGTATATTAAGTTAAGTGGATTCCTAACATCATCCTCCAAGACTATATATGGATCGATTAGAACCAATCTATCTATAAAATCCAACTTAGATAACGCACATGCTAAGTAAGTTGAAAAATTATTTAAACCTATTAAAGCAATCGACAGATCACTAGACATACTATGATATTAGAATGATTTAAGCTAGATAAATGCTTTATAATAAGACATCTAACGTAATGATATATACTTAAAGTTTAAATATAGGATACTACTCTTTAATAGGGGATATATAAACTTTTATGGGGAGGTGGTTTTTGTGAGTTTATTCGGTATTGAGATATGCCCCATATGTGGGGGTAAGGAATTCATATATAATAAGTCGACTGGTGAAGTAATCTGTAAGACTTGTGGATATGTTGTTAAAGTTGTAAATATTGATATGGGGCCAGAGTGGAGGACTTTTGAAGGTGATGAAGTTGATAGAGCTAGAACAGGTCCTCCACAGTCTCCATTAATTACTGATAGAGGTATTACAACTGTATTAGGTAATATCCCTGAGGGATATGGTAGAACTGGTAAAATTAGCGAGACTAGGAAGAGGGAGATTCAGAGAATTAAGAGCTGGCTTCATAGAACTGCTAGCGTAAATAGCCAGGAGAGGAATCTACAGCATGCATTAAATATACTTCAGAAGCTCGGTGAGAAACTAGATGTACCAAAGCATGTATTAGAGAGAGCTGCACAGATATATAGAATGGCTTTAGAAAAGGATTTAGTGAGGGGTAGGGCTATAAGTAGTATTGTAGCAGCAGCATTATACCTTGCATTAAGAGAGTTCCAAATGCCTAGAACATTCAAGAGTATGGCTAAATACGTTAATATCGATAGGAAGGAATTAGGTAGATGCTATAGACTACTAATTAAAGAGTTAAATATTAAGACCCCAGTAATAAACCCAGCATTATATGTTAGATCAATAGTATCTAAAGCAGGATTATCATCTAAAGTAGCAGTTGATGCAGAGAAGATAATTAACATCGCTAAGAAGATGAAGATAACAGCCGGTAAAGACCCAGTAGGATTAGCATCAGCAGCAGTATACTATGCAGCATTACTAAATGGATATAGGATAACACAGAGAGATATAGCTAATGCAGCAGAAATAACAGAAGTAACAGTTAGAAATAGATGTAAATTCCTAGCTGAAGACCTAGGATTCAAGAA
>CAZHBK010000159.1:1465-3161 GCA_964530465.1 uncultured Nitrososphaeria archaeon
AAGTAACAGTTAGAAATAGATGTAAATTCCTAGCTGAAGACCTAGGATTCAAGAATCTAGAAGAATTAAGAAAGCTATTAGAAAAACCAATTGAAATAAAAGAATAAAGTCCTAACAACTCATTAAACCCACTATATAACTTTCTAGATATACTTAAATCAAATAAGATATAGGAGTATATAGGTATCAAGTTCAGAAGTGGAACTATTCATCATCATTCTCAATCGAATTCAGAACCATCCTGTTCATCATTCAAATAGCACATATCCATACTCCATATATTAACTTTCTAACCCTATAGCTACATCTAAGAAATACCCTATCCCTCTCTCCAAAAATTAATAGATGTATTTGGGAGATGGAATATCCTACTTACTAACGACTTCCTCTATCTCCTCACCAGGTGGTATGAAGTCTCTATAGTCTGGTGGTGATTCTGATAATCCCTTCCTCTTCCTAATCTCAGCAACTACCTTAGGTAGTAGGCTCTTAGGTACTAACTGCCAGTGGCTGAACTGACTCTGCCAGAAGGCTCTACCACCAGTAGCACTCCTCAATACCTGAGCTAGATCGAATGTCTCAGCAACCGGGATATAACCATTTACAACGGCATAATACTCTCTCTGATCGATACCAGTAACCTGACCCCTCTTACTAGCTATAACACTAGTTACAGCGCCAATCAACTCTGCTGGAACCTGTACTTGAATCTTCATAATAGGCTCGTATAAGCTTGGCTCTGAAGCAAGCTCAGCACCTAATAATGCTCTATGCATCATAGGTACTACCTGTGCTAGAGTTCTATGTGCTGGATCTTCATGGAATAAAGCATCAAGTATAACTACTTTAACACCTCTAACAGGCTCCCTAGCTAGAGCACCCTCCTTAACAAAATCATAGAATGCACCTATAAGCATCTGCTTAGACTCCTGGAGATACTGAACACCCTTAGTCATATCAACTAGGATATTACCATATTCATTATCAATAGCCCATACATTCCTAGCCTCCTCAGCACTCCAACCATGCTCCATTAAAATCTTCTGAATAGTCCTACGACCCAGCCTCTCATTAAGCTCGCCACGTACAATCATATCAACAATCTCATCATCAAGCTTCTCAAGCCTAACCTTAATCTTATTATGCTTATTAGGACTCTTACCCGGGAATATAGGGCTAGGCTTCGTAATAGTCTCCCTATATACAACGATAGGCTTAGAAACAATAACATCCAAACCCATATCCTGAAGGAAGTGTATATTAACCTCAATATGAAGCATACCCATACCAGATAGCAGGTACTCACCAGTCTCCTCATTAATCTTAACATGGAGATTCGGATCCTCAATAGCAAGCTTCCTCAAAGCATTAACAAGCTTAGGTAGATCCCTAGTATTCTTAGGCTCGATAGCAACAGTAACAACAGGCTCAGTAACATACCTCATAGCTTCAAATGGAACCATATCAGGAATTGTAGATACAGTCTCACCAGCCCTAACATCCTCAAGACCGAGGACGGCTGGAATATTACCAGCAATCATACGAGGTACAATCTCCCTATAAGGACCCATATACATGCCAACCTGGAGAATCCTATCCTTCGTACCCTTATTAATCAAGTACACTTCAATACCAGGCTCTAAAGTACCGGAGAGCAACCTACCAGTAGCAACCAATCCAGCCCTCTCATCAACAA
>CAZHBK010000160.1:0-3154 GCA_964530465.1 uncultured Nitrososphaeria archaeon
TTCATCCATTATCCTATAGTATGCCTCAACCTCTCTGGGTGAGAGTTGAGGTTCATTAATAATATAATATCCTCTACCTCCATACTCGTATATATCTACTCTAGGAATACCAACGTTGTATGAAGCCAGTTTCTCTCCTTCTTCAATAACCTTCTTTAGCTTATCTGTAACACCTAATGAGACTAGCTTTATTCCTCTTTGGATTATTTTTTCTATTCTTGTTTTTCTCTTGAAAACCACTATTAATTCACCCTGCTAGGTTGCTTCAATTACTTTGATGAAGCTCCTTCCCCTACTAGTTACTAGTATTATATACTTAAGGTCTATGGGAGGTGGAGGTACATCTATTTTTACATTGATTATCCTTTCACCAACGTTTAAGTACACATTTAATTCATCTGTAACTAACCTTAATTCTCCCTTCTCTTTATAGACTACTATTGCGTATTTTATTAATATGGGTACAGAGCCTGTATTTGTTACATTAATGTGTATTACTCCTAGTCCAAGCCCTATTTTTTCTATTATTAGGTTTTCCTCTAATCTTTCTATCTCTAATTGACTAACCTTCTGTCTAACTTCCTCGTATTGCGATGTGAGATCGTAGGATGTATATATTATTGATATAAATGTAAATAAGGCAATAAGGATGATTATTGCTGATACTATTCCGGCTTGTCCCCGCTTAGATTTTAATGAAGGTCTCATATTCATTGCCTCTGTCACTTATAATTTTAATAAGATAAATCCCAGGATCTAATGTTACATTTAAATGTAAAACCACTAGCTTGCCTATCGGTACTCTTAGCAGGCTTTTTGAACTTAAGCTAATCAACGATTCATTAATATAAACACTAACAATTTTAGCAGAGACATATCCATAATTATATATGCATATATATAGGCCCGTACTATTGTATAACGTATAGGCTATTGTTAATCTCTCCTTAACTTTCTCAATGCTTAAAGCTTAGGTAAGGTATAAGAGACTTTTATGTTCACTATAATAGGTGCTCATCAGCAGGTATAATACACTCATAGCTCCCATGACTATGACTGTTAGTAGGAGGGCTGAGATTATTTCTGATAATCCTAATCTATCTCTTCTTAGTACCATAATTTCCTAAAATCACTAGTGCTTTTACATCTTATATTTTTTCTATTATGCGATCCCTCAATAAGAGGATAGAATTCTTGTATCTGTGCTAATCTATATCTCTATCCTGGTGTTGTATGTATGCCTAAGGAGTTGCTGGAAGTTGATGATTTACTAAAGTAGTATACTTGAGTGATCCTGAAATTTCGCCTAATGGAGTGTATGCGGCATTTACCGTCATTGGAGTTAATGTTAACGAGAATAAGTATGTTAATGAAATTTGGATTTTGAGGGCAAATAATGGTGATGTAGTTTCCGTATTAGCAGGTGAAGGGGACTCTATACCCAGATGGAATCCTAGCTCAATATCAATTCTATTCCTATTAAGAAGAGGGTTTAAAGAGGAAGAGAAAGGCAATGCATTATACGTTTACCATATTAATGGAGGAGAACCTAGAAGAATCATTGCTAGGAAGGAAGGGATTTCTAATCCTTATTAGGTTAATGAAGACATGATAACGTTTACATCTAATGTACCCATAAGGGATATTGATGAAGACTATGTGGATATAAGGGATATACCCATATGGAGTGATGGTGAAGGCTTTATAGATGAATATAGAGGCACTTATTCATTGTAGACAGTAGGTCGTGTATATGTAGGCAACTTACTAAAGGTATGGGTAGGATTATAGACTTAGCTCCATCAAATAAAGGAGATAAAATAACATACATTTATGTATCTGACCTTAGAAGACCACTACTAACTGAAGTACATGTACTCAACATAAGTAAAGGTGAAGATAACGTACTCATACCATTATCGAAGTACAGTTTCACTTATGTTTCGTGGAGTCCTGATGATAGGTACATTCTGCTTAAGGGCAATGATTTAAGAAGGGATCTTGCAAGTCATGATCACTTATGGATTGTGCCGTTAAGTGATGGAGAACTCATTAATTTAACTGATGGTGTATTAGATAAGAACATTTCGATTGCGGTATCAAGTGATGTATTAGGATTTTCAAGATCTACTGTAAAGCCTATCTGGGCTTCTGATGGAATGATATACTTCACGGTAAATGATAAGGGTAGAGTTAAGCTCTACAGAATACATCCCATTACGAGAGAAATAGAGCATATCGTAGATGAAGATGCCGTAGTATATGCCTTTAGCATAGATAAGAGTACTAGGAAGATAGCATACTTAAGGTTAAGTTACATAGAATTATCCGAGCTATGGGTATTAGATTTAAAGACTAATGAAAAATACAAGTTAACAAGATTTAATGAGTGGATTAGAGAAGTAGAATTATCAAATCCAATAAACATAGTATTTAAGGCTAGTGATGGTATTGAAGTTGAAGGTTGGTATATACCTCCAGTTAAGAAGAAGGATAATACCAAGTATCCTGCCATATTATTTATTCATGGTGGTCCTAAAGCTAGCTATGGAGCTGCATTTAACTTCCTACACCAACTATTAGCGGCAAGAGGTTATTACGTCATATATTGTAATCCCCGCGGAAGTGATGGATATTCAGAAGAATTTGCGGACATTAGAAGAAAATATGGTGAAAGAGATTTCTTAGACATTATGGAGTTTGTAGATGAAGTTCTTAAGAAAAATCCTGATATTGATCCTAAAAGAATGGGTGTTATAAGGTTAAGTTATGGAGAATTTATGGTAAACTGGATAATTACTCACAGCAATAGATTCAAGGCGGCTATCTCAATGAATGGTATATGTGACTGGATTTCAGATTACGGTACAAGTGATATAGGATATTGGTTTGATCCAGACCAAATGGGTGGAACTCCGTGGGAGAACATAAATAGTCACCTAAAGCAAAGCCCAATAATGTACATTGAAAATGTTAAGACACCAGTAATGTACATACATTCATTAGAGGATTATAGGTGTTATATAGAGCAATCACTCCTAATGCATGTCGCCTTAAGGAGTTTAGGAAAAGAATCCAAGCTGATAATATTCAAGAAGGGCAGTCATGGACATACGGTAAAAGGCAAACCTAGACACAGAATAAAGTTATATGA
>CAZHBK010000161.1:0-3122 GCA_964530465.1 uncultured Nitrososphaeria archaeon
GTATTAGATAATTTAGATAAATTATTTCTAATAGTTGCTTGATTAGAAAAATAAATTTAAGAAAAAATGGAAATTAATGAGAATTTGATTTTAGAATGCTTCAACTATCTTAATTGGTGGAATTGGCTCTGCAAGCATTCTAGCTATATCGTTTAATGCATCTAAAGTCTTCTGTATATCCTCTTCAGTATGCTGTACACTCACAGTCCACTGTTCATCATATCCTGGCGCTGTAGCTACAACTCCTCTATTAAGCATTGCTATGAAGTACGCCCACCATCTACCGACATGCTGATATCTTAGGAAGTCATGCCAGTTCTTAATCTCACGCTCACTGAAGAATGGTGTTGCACTATTTCCAAAGTATGGTACCTGTATCGGTACTTTCGCATCTGTCAATATATCCTTATATCCCTTTACAAGCTCCATATTCAGCTTGATACTCTTCTCCATATTCTCCTTAGTTAGAATCTCGGTTAATGTTACGATTGCAGCATCTATAACCAGTGGGTTTGAATTGAAGGTGCCTGCATGTGGTACTTTCTCAGGTCCATAATTCTCCATAATCTCCTTCTTACCAGCTATTACTGAGATTGGGAAACCACCACCTATAGCTTTAGCCATAGTCTTAAGATCTGGTTTAACTTCAAAGTATTCCTCAGCACCATGATATAACTTACCACTAGTCTTAACTTCATCAAAGATTAATACTACACCATATTCATCACATAACCTCCTAAGACCTTTCATAAACTCCTTAGATGGAACTATTAGGCCTATATTCATAGCTACAGGCTCTAATATAACAGCTGCAACCTCATCAGGATGCTCTCTAAGGATATTCTCAACAGATTCTAAATCTCCAAATTGAGCTATGAAAATCTCACTTAAAGCACCTTTGGAAACTCCAGGACCTGAGGGTACTTTAGCAGGTCTCTTAACATGACCAGCAGCATATATATTTGGCTTTGTAGCTACTAAGAAGAAGTCGTGAGAACCATGATAGCATCCTAGGAATTTAATAATCTTATCCCTCTGAGTATATGCTCTAGCAACTCTAATAGCATGTAATGTTGCCTCTAAACCCGTTGATGAGAATCTAACCATATCTACGAAAAATCTCTTCTTAATAACCTCAGCTAATTCATAAGTCCTCTCATACTCAAATCCCAGCACGGTACCGTTCTTAATCCTTTCAGTAATAACCTCTACTAGTCTGGGATGAGCATGCCCTGCTACAGCTACTCCAAAGCATAGGTTATAGTCTATATATTCATTACCATCTGCATCTATTAGCTTACTGCCTCTAGCAGCCTTGAAATATAATGGGTATGGATCCATAGCTCTGTAATTGCTACTAACACCGAATGGAACTAGTAATTTAGACTTCTCAAAGATCTCAGATGATTTTTTAGTCCTATCGAAGAATTTCTTAAGCTCATTCCTAACTGATTCAGGAAGAGCCATACTCATATCCGGACACCTATTGATATTTTCTAACAATATTAATAATTGTCCTTTATTGTTTTAAAATATTTTTAATATAAGGAATATACCTATATATTTCATTCAAGAAGTTTAATACCTTTATAAACCAATGGTTTATAGTTAGCAGTGAAATAGAATATTCTTAATCATTAAGATAATAATTAAGTAATATCTAAAGTTACTTTAAGGCTTTAACCATTAGCTCTTACTTTCTTCAATCTTCTTCTTAACCAACTTAGCTAACCTCTCAATTCCAATTCTTATCACATCTGGTGATGGAAGACTATAGCTTAATCTCATCGTGTTCCATCCGGAGCCATTGAAGTAGAATCCTACACCAGGTACATATGCTACTTTAGCTTTATTAAGAGCTTCATACAGCATTGTCTTCGTGTTAATATATTCTGGTAAGATTACAAATATGAAGAATCCAGCTTTAGGCCTACTCCATTCAACATTATCAGGCATATTTTCATCTAAGGCTTCAAGCATCGCGTCACGCTTAGCCTTATATAAAATTCTAATCTTCTTAATATTCTCATCAATATATCTCTTCTTTAAGAAATACTCAAGTATATACTGAGTGAAATTTGGAGGACAGACATTCATCGCTTGTAATGATAAAGACATATATCTAATTGCATCTTTATCGGCAAGAATCCAACCAGTTCTAACGCCTGGTGCAAATATCTTACTAAACGTAGATGTATATATTACCCTACCTTCATCATCTAATGCTTTAAGCCTAGGAGGTATATCCTCATTAAACGTTATAAATCCATATGGATCATCCTCAACTATGAAGAAATCATATCTCGACGCTAATTCAAGCAGGTACTTACGTTTATCTAGTGACATTATACTACCTGTCGGATTATGCCCAGTAGGTATCGTATATACGAATTTAATAGGTTTAGAGCTATGATAATACTTCTTAACCTCCTCTTCTAGAATATCAACTTTCATTCCATCGAATTCCTCAGGTACTCCGATATAATGAGGCCTCCATATGTTGAAAGCTTGCAATGCGGCTAGATACGTAGGTAATCCTACAGCAATTTTATCACGCTGATCTATAAACACCCTACTGATAACATCTAATGCTTGCTGACTACCAATAGTAATAATTATATTCTCTAAATCACCCTTAATACCCATATTACGCTCAATAAACTTAAGTAACTCACGTCTAAATGATGGTAATCCATCAGTAATGCCATATTGAAGAGAATCAGCCTTATTCTCAATAGCATACTCGAAAGCCTCCCTTAGCTGTTCATCAGATGGAAAGGATTTTGGATCTGGAATCCCACCTGCGAATGATATAATCTCGCTAGTAATAAGCTTCAAAAGCTCTCTAATCTCACTAGATCTCATCCTACTAGTCCTATTAGCTAAAAGGTTAAGAAGGAAGGACTTATCTCCAATCCTACGTTGCATTGAAATCCCCAACTATAAGGATTAAGTAATTAGGTTGATAAGTAGAAGTATTAACGCATTAATAATACGACATAACAGAAAACCAGTAAGAATTTAAAATTAAGAAGATAACAAGTTAATATCTAAATGTAATAAATGTAAATCATTAGATTTAATAGGTTAAGTAAAATCATATAATTAGGAAAGAAGGAATG
>CAZHBK010000162.1:0-3109 GCA_964530465.1 uncultured Nitrososphaeria archaeon
AATATCTAACTGAATCCTGCTGATGATTTTAAGATAATTCTCTATATTTTCTATCTCATTATTAAGAGTATTTAATTTATATATATCTTCAATTATCTCCTTCTCCCTATCTAAAATTTCTTGAACACTTTCGATATTTCTAGCTTTATTCATATAATCTTTTAATTTCTCGAAAATATCTCTTACCCTAATATATGCAGTGTTTACTCTATCCTTCAATTTTAATATCTTTCCTCTTGTCTCTCCTGGTTGATAGGATTCAAGATTTTTATACTCTTGCCAATTTTTTATTTCCGGTAACTTCCGCTTCCATTCATCGAGCTTCATCCTATATGCATTCTCTATATTTCCTATTTCTACCTTTGCATTCTCAAGCAATATCTCTAATCTCATCATATAATCATAGACTCTTCTCCTAATCTCACTTATCTCTCTAAATATTTCTCGAATTATGTCATCTATTCGTTTTGATGTTATATACTTAAATCCTATTCCGCTATCTGGTGCGAATATTAGATCTAGTAGGCCTAGTGCTATATTTTCTCTCAGATACTCATAGATTTTTTGAGAATCTCTAATTACTTTCCGCTCTGGTGATAAAATTTCTAATTCCACTTCCTCCATAACACGCTTATCTGCAAATAATCTTCTAGTAAGCCTATAATACCTCCCATTAAGCTTGAACTCAATTGCAGCATCAGCATAATGATCTCCAATTATCTCGTTGGTATGAGGTAAGATGGTTTCATCATATTCCCTTCTTCTCTCTCCTCTCTTAAATTCCTTAAGTAGTAGATATCTAATCGCATTTATAATATTCGTCTTTCCCTCTAGATTTGCTCCATAGATAACTAAGATTTTACTCGGATCAATATCTATAGTACCGTCTAACTCTAGGAAATTATTGAAGGATAATCTTCTTATCTTCATGAGGGCTATCACCTCTTCTTCGAGAGTTCTTTAATGTAATGTGTGAATTCATTTGAGATATCGTATTCCTCTGCAACTTTAGATATTAATTCAACGAATTCATTTAACAGATGGGGGGATTTCAACCTTAGTCTATCACGTGATAGTATATTATCAAACATCCATTCGATTATCTCTATCTGTCTTGGACTAAAGCTCTTCTCCTCCTTAAGCCGATTTATTAGATCCAACCATGTATATACTTTCCCAGATGCTTTATCTGTTATCTTATCCTTTTCTACTAGGCTAGGAATCCTTCTCACCACCCGTTTAACTTCTAATACTCTAATCTCAGGATATTGGTTAATTACCTCTTTTATCTTTCTCTGACAGATGATTCTATCTGCATCAGTTTCTATCCATACGAGTAGTCTATCGTAATCTCTATAGTATTCACGTAATTGGTTAAAGAGTCCATTTAGATACTCACCATATTTAAACTGATCTCCTCCAATTAGATTAATTAAAACATACCTAAGATCAGGAGTATATCTAATATACTCACACTTATTAGAGTCTGGATTAAAAACAACAAAGCCAAAAGGAGAATCTCTCTTATTTTCATTAAATGTCTCATTAGATGGGTCTAATTCATACTTTATAGTCCATGCATTCTTAGTTTCTTGTGATGGTATGAGTGCTGGAAGTAGGATAATATTATTGAAGCCTAGTACACCTCGCTCAAACCTATGCATATGACCGTTGAAAATCAATTTGCATCGTTTAGTTGCATATTCTAAAAAATCCCTAGAAACACCCGGCATATTATCTATTGGTATCTGCTCATGTATTACTAAATAATCGCATACTTCAATATCTTGGTTTATACTATATGAGTAAGGCTTGTAATGCGTATCCATAAAGTAGAACTTATATCCTAATAACTCTCTAGCTTCATTCTTAATATAATGGAATTTTCCTCTAAACTTCAGTTGCAATCTTCTTAATGTTGGAGCTGAGTCATGATTTCCTTTTATCGCGTAAATCTCTGATCCAGTCTCATCTAGCATTTTACCTATAACCTCCTCTATTCTAAGCATGTATTTTTCTCCCTCCCTGAAGGCAATTTTGTGGCCACTCTTCATTTTATAATCAAACATGTCTCCTGCCATTATGATAATATCTGGATTTTGTCGAATTATAAGCTCGGTGACCATTTTAAACTCTTCCAAAACTTTCTCTCCAAAAGAACTTAATTTATCCTCTTCATCCACCCATTCCGCTTGAATTAACAAGTGTGCATCAGATACAAGCACTACTTTACACATCGCTCTTATCAAAAATTAATATATCTTAAAATAGGATAAATAATTTTCCTAATCGGACACCTTACAAATCCTAATATATTATATCATGTCACATAGGTTAACTTTATCAAGTATTCATTAATTACTTAATTAAGCGCTGTAGGTGAGTCAGCTAATAGGTCTAATTAAAGGATAATAAACTAGAGATGTTAATAACATATCAACTTCAGAGATATATCTTTGACTCTCCATTAAGTATTTATCTAAAGACAGATCTATACTTAGTGGGTGTAATAAAATAATACGATGGAAATGCATATGATATGAATATATTATAGAGACGTAAGTTTTATATATTGAATTTCTGAATATCATGAAAAGTATGAATTTCGTTAAGATCATCTCTGTGGGGAAGAGAGGGCAGATTGTTATACCTAAGAGGGTTAGGGAGTATTTGGGGATTGGCAAAGATGATAAGCTTATACTATATGTAGTAGATGACGTCATTATAATTAGAAAGCTGTCTATAAGTAGTATACTTGAGGAATTACGGGAGATTTTTAGTAGGATAGATAAGAGAATTGAGGAGTATGGCGAGTTAACTGATGAGGAGATAATTGCAGAGATTAAAAAGCCAGAGGGTTAAGTGATAAATAAAATATTTTAGCTGGTGATATTCGAGTCTCAGCTTACATTTTTAATCTAAATCTTTCTAAACCTTACTAAGAATTCTAATAACATAATATAACTATATATTAATGACTCTCGCGATCCTCCCATATAGACTCAGTAGAATAGCCGGTTTCAGCAGGTTTAATACTTTCAGTAATCTTGTTAAATCTTTTTAATCTTCTTCTTAATTTTTAATCCTCTAAGTTAAATTATATAAATCT
>CAZHBK010000163.1:0-3076 GCA_964530465.1 uncultured Nitrososphaeria archaeon
AATATATACAATTTATATATTTTTCATTTATATCCTCTTAATCTACAAATAGTAGCTACTAATTTAGAACTCAACTACCTATTTGTTTTCTACTGATACTAAATCCTATTTGTTTTAAGAACTTTATTATGTCGGCGTATCTCGAAATACCAATGCAGTATATATCTTGCTTAGATACTATAATCTTACCATTTTTCTTCTTTTTAATAGTACCAGCTCTATAAAGAAGGCGTGGACCTATAACTCGAATATTGAAATACCTTTCTAATAAATACTTAGCATATTCCAGCAATGTTTTATTGCTATCATATAAAAATAGCTGCTTATTTCTACTATTTGTTCCCTCAGCATCGAATAGTCCTCTTAGGAAATATCTTACTGTCTCTTTATTGTATTCAATATATTTGGATAACTCTTCTAAATTATCTTCAAAGCTAGTTTTAAATTTCTTAGCCCATTCATAAAATGCAACGGATTTATAATAAACCTTCCATCTCCCATCCTTTATCCTCTTCGGCTCTTTAACTCTCTTATTCAATACTCTAGCTATAAGTAGACTGAATGTCTTGCAGAAATCATAGTCTTTAACTCTTAAATCAATCTCATAAGTAACTTCCTTAAATCTGTTTGCAATATGCTTTCTCACTCTACCATCTCCAAGTAAAGCCCCAAGTATATAAGCTAGCTCAGGTGAATACTCTTAGAGAGTGTTGAAATGTGATTATCTTAACTTTAGATGTGTGATTTGTGGTTAATATTTGTGGGAAGATGTTAGGATTAGATTTTTTTAGTTTTTGACATGTGGTATATCGTAATATATTTTTTACTATCTGGGAGAGGTAAAACTTATTTCATGATTTTTACCTAATGATATATGATGGAAGAATGGAGTATGTCTTACGTGTCTCAAGTAAAGGGCAGATCGTTATTCCAGCTGAGGTAAGGAGGAAGTTTAACATTAGGTCTAAAGTTATTCTTAAGGTAGAGGGGGGAGAGATCAAATTAATTCCACTTATGGATTTAAGGGATGCATTTGGAATAGACGGAGATAAAATGATTGAAGTTGCAAGACTGCTTTTGAATGATAAGAAGAGGGAGATAGAACTTGAGAAGTAAGTTTATATTAGATGCTGGAGTTCTAGCACTCTACTTTGCAGGAGATAAAAGGGTTAAGAAGTACTTCGATGAGATATTTGCAGGGAGTGCAGAAGGATATATTTTAGAGATAAACTTAGCCGAATTCTACTATAAAACGGCTGAGGTATTAGGTCTGGAAACGGCGGAAGCTAGATATAGAATTGTTAGGAGTTCTGACATAAAGCAGATAAATACATCTGAAGAAGCTACTAAGGAGGCAGCCATAATAAAGTTAAAGAATAAGAATAAATTATCACTAGCAGATTCTTTCTTAATAGCAGAAGCTAAGATACGAGGAGCAGTAATATTAACAACGGATAAAGCAATAAAGGAGGTAGCAGGAGATAAAGCTATATATTTTAGTATATAGGACGTAAGATTAGAAGCTAAGTTATCTTCAAAAGAAAGTACTTTTATAAAACTCGCTAAATTGCAAGTACATACCTTAGCTTTACTTTATGGATAGAAGATAGTACCATTCATTTTTTACTCTATCATATTTTTATCTATATGTCTTTCTTCAATAATTTTGTGGTTATGTTTAGAGTTACTCTCTCTAAGGATATCTTGGATAGGAGGGGGTATGAGTATATATATTTGACTGAGGATGAATCGATTCCGGAGTATGCAGATATCTACTTTCATGAGGTTATTCCTGAGTTTAAGGAGTGTGATATTGAGAGAGTTAGGGAGATTTATGATAAGAAGTTATATCTTCATCAATATAATGCTCTTAAGTATTTAGAGAATGGATTTAATGTCATTCTTATTTCTGGTACTGGATCTGGGAAGACTGAGGCTTGGGCTCTTTATGCTTTAAAGAATAGGATTAAGGTTTTAGCAGTATATCCTACACTTGCATTATCACAAGATCAAATCGATAGGTTAACAAGTTATTATACTGCTTTAGAGCTTGAGGATAAAGTATTCGAGGTAGACCGTCCTTTAATTGATAAGCTTGGTGGCAGTTTTGAAGCGTCTAAAGCAGTATCTAATGCATTACTCGTAATTACAAATCCTGCGTTTCTCATGGCTGATATTAAGAGATTTATGAGTAAGAGTAAATCAATTGTTTTAATCGATTTCCTTAAGAATGTAGATTTAATTGTTATTGATGAATTAGACTTCTATGGTTCTAAAGGTGCTACACTATTACTATCTTTAATTGAGCTTTTAGAAAGATATGTATGTAGGAAGAAACCTCAAATAGTTGTATTAACAGCTACATTAGGTAATCCAGATGAGTTAAAGAAGTATCTAACTAGTATAAATAATAGGGATACAGTTGTAATTGAGGGTAGGGCTTTTAAAGTTAGGAATTATACGTATCTAATATTAGGTAAGAATTTAAGGAATATCTGGAATGTTATACAAGCTAGAAGGAGTGAGATTCTACGTAAGATTCCAGATCTTGAATTATACTTATCTGATTATAAGATGTTTAGAGAGTATGTATTTGATATTGTTGAAGTACTTAAGGAGTATGGTTTTAGAATTCCTGAGTTAAGTATTGATTTAATTGAGATTCTAGCAGAGTATGTTAAATCAGATGAAGATTGTGTTACAGTAGTATTCACACCTAGTATTAATTCTGCTGAAGTACTAGCTAAGAAGTTGCGTAGTAGGCTTAGAGAGGAGTTAAAACTACCGATGGAGGTATTAGATAGAATTATTGCAACACATCATCATCTAATAGATGCTGAGAAGAGGAGGATAATTGAGGAGGGTGCTAGAAAGGGTGAGGTTAAGGTAATATTCACTGTTAGGACATTACTCCAAGGTATTGATATTGGTACTATTGCTAGAATAGTACATTATGGAATTCCCGAGGATGTTAGGGAGTATAGGCAGAGAGAGGGTAGGAAGGGTAGGAGGATTGAAATACCATTTTCAGAATCAATAGTTATTCCTATAAAGCCCTGGGATAGAAGACTTATGG
>CAZHBK010000164.1:0-3051 GCA_964530465.1 uncultured Nitrososphaeria archaeon
ATGCAGCGCTACAAGCCATAACCACCATTAAGAAGTATGGATGGCAGAAGAGAGCATTTATCATAAACACAGTAGTCTACATCATAGTCCTAATATACATACTAGCTACAATGCCATGGAATCACATATCATTAATTCACATTATTACTCTGACTATAATCACTGCATGGTATATCTTCTATAGCTACTGGAGTATTATTAAGAGAAGAATATTTAAGACGTTTTAATGTTCTCTTATCGTAAGTATCAATATAAGGAGATATCTAAATTAATGGTTGGTTAACTCAGTCGAAACCTCCCTCATCATCTCTATCAGCAACCTACACCTATCATCATCAATAAATTCCAAATTTTACATAATTAGCAAGGATGATATTAAAGTAAAATCAATACCTCCTCAGTTTATATTTATTGTATATGGCAACTACTATATTTTTATTTAGGGATGCAATTTGAGAGATAGAATTTTTGTTGGTAGGATTAAATTTAAACTCTCTATTCGCATAGGTAGGATTAAGGTGTCTAATTGTGGCAGTGAGGTTAAAGATAGAGGTGAGTGTAGACGGTAAGAATGTAACTGTAGTCGCATTATTAAATAGTGGCTATGAGGCACCAACACCACAATTACTAATACCTATCGATATCGCCGATGAACTTGGACTATGGCCTCCTGAAGAGGGATTGGAGGTAACCTTAGATACAGCGGGGGGACCATTAAAAGCATGGTATTATCCTCGAAAGGCATACGTTAAAGTGATAGCGGGGGATGTAGAATCTAAGAATGTGCTATCAGATATAGTAGTATCACCTCTGGCAGATGAACCATTAATAAACGATATGTTAGCGGAAGAATTAGAGATAGCTGTTGAATCATTCGGAAGAGGTTTATGGAGGTTTAGATGGGAGCCTAAGGAGAGGTTGAGGAAGAGTGAGCGTGGGAGATACTCTACATCCTCATAGTAGAGAATTATCTTATTAAATTACCTCTTAAATGGATCTTAAATAGTGTGATTATCCATATATCGAGTACTAATATTCCAAATACCTCTAAAGTAGCAATTGAAGGCCATTTAATAATATACGCTATTATAGGTGATATGAGAGCTAAGGTAATATAGGATAACCCTAGGCGATACCACCTCCTTATGATTAATCCTAACCCCCATACTGCTATTGCTAAATCCCCCTGGATAAAGAACCATACCGATACAAATGTATGCGGATACGTACCAGTGGGATATAATCCTATCAACATTAGAAATATACCCATTACATTCGTATATCCAGATCCTAAATACTCTAAAATATTCATTGAATCTAAAAACTGGGCAAAAGAATACAGTATTATTAGAACTCCGGTTATCATAAGTCCATAGTTAAATATCCAAGGCATACACGCATTACTAGCACCTAAATCACTAAATGCATTCTTAGCAAATTTAAACCATGGATTAAGTAAAATAGAGGTTATAATTGTAATCCAGCTAGATAGAATAGATAGTATTCCGAAATATCTTAAGATGCCTACAATTTTAAACCTCATTCATAATACCTCATACCATATAACTAATGATCTATCTACTTCTTTATACTCCCTTATCCCCATACTCCTTAATTATCTTATCTACCTAATATATCCGGGTAGGTAATGTATTATGATTCCAACACCTCATATAGTCAATGGATATATAAACCATATCTTCCACGGCGTATATATCAAATTAATAACCACTAATAGAACGTTAACTATAGTGTGAATTAGAGATATCTTCTGCTCAATCTCCTCAGAGATCTTCCAATATTTTAAAACTTGATTAACAATATATAGACGTTAAATTGAGTACAGCTTAATTTAGTTAATCTAGTAAGTCATTCTTCTTATCCTTCTAATAGCTTTAGAATAGGTAAAAAACCGAATTTAAAGAATCACGAATCTTAAAAATTAAATAGTAATTATTGTAAGGATTTAACTTATATCAGTTAGTTATCCTATTCTTAACCTTAGAAGATAGGTAATGGTGATATATCATGCGACTGCATGGACTAATCGTTCCATTAATTACTCCATTCACTAAATCTGGAGAGTTAAACTTTGATGCTCTTGAGAATACTATGAGTTTTATCGAGGATTACATCGACGGTATCTTAATATGTGGTACTTTTGGTTCCGGCCCTTTAATGCATGTTGATGAGCGGATGAAGGTAGCTGAGTATATTCTAGATAGAATTAAAAATAGGATTAAGACTATCGTTCATGTTGGTTCTACTGATACGCTTACATCAATTAAACTCGCAAAGCATGCTGAGGATATTGGAGCTGATGTAGTTATGAGTTTACCACCATACTATTATAAGCATAGGGAGGTTGAAGTACTGCATCATTATAGAGAGTTAATTTCCAGCGTTAACATCCCAGTATATGCTTACAATAATCCTAAAACTGTTGGATATGAGATTACACCAGAGTTATTAAGTAAATTGGTTGAATTGGGTATTTCAGGTATTAAGGATAGTAGTTTCGATATATTTACATTCATGAATTACATGATTAAATGTGGTGATAAGATAGATTTAATTATGGGTACCGAAGCATTAATGCTTCCAGCATATTCCTTAGGATGTAGGGTTTTCATCGCTGGAATGCTAAATTACTTCCCAGAGCTAGTGAGAGAGTTATATAATGAGTTGGAATCATCAAATTATGATAGGGCTAGAGAGATACAATATAAGATTGTTAAAGTTAGGAATATCGTATATAAATATCCGCCCATAATTGCAACACATGCAATATTAAAGCTTAAAGGTATTAATTCTGGATATCCAAAACCACCTTATAAACCACTAACTGATGATGAAATTGAATATTTAAGGAGAGAGTTATCACAATACGGAGTAATTTAATAATACATAAGAGAACAATAAGGATAGTAACTTCTGAGAGTTAGTTTAATATTATACTAGATGAAAGTCATTTATCCAGAATTATGGTTATTAGAAATCTTAAGATTATAGTTGTAAGTGATGTATCCGAATACAGAAGATATGCACGAG
>CAZHBK010000165.1:0-3013 GCA_964530465.1 uncultured Nitrososphaeria archaeon
ATACCTACCAGAGCTAGAGTATATATTATAATGTGATGCTAGTACTCCATTTAAAATACCTAAATTATACGTCATTAATTCAGAATATGTTGAATATCTTGCTCTGATAATATCTATATAAATGATGCTAGCATTAGTTTCCTGTGAGAGTTCTCTTATAATTGTAGATATACCCATCAATCTAGCAATATCAGAAGCTATAATAAACTTTCGTTTTGATATTAATAGCATCTTTCTAACATTATTTAATTCATAGCCTGAAATCGTTAATCCATGACCTAGGATTAATGAAGCTAATATCTTAACTCCTAATGGTTTTACGAAATATTCTTCTGCTGGAAACGCTATAACTACATATGAATTGTTAAGTTTATATGTTTCTCTAATAGTTTGATATATCTTTATAATTTCATTAACCCTTTCCTCAAATATCTTGAGAGATTTAATATAGTAATCTTTATTCTGAGGATCAACTTTAATCAATGCATCTACCAATGCTCTAGCTATTTGAAGTGCATTAAATGGATATATCCAATACCCATGTATATTAAATCCATTTAAACCAGGTATCTTAAGTAGGGTTACATTATATCCTGCATATGATTTCCTATCTGAATCTAATGTTAGAATATACTTACCACTATTGTTATACAATTCGATTATTGTCTCCTCAAATTTGAAATGCCCTGTTAACAGGAATATATCTGCATTTGCAAATTTCAATGCTTGGTCTGGTCTAAGTATAAATGCATGAGGTTCTACTCCACTAGGTAATATAGTCGTCACGTATGCATATTCACCAGCTATCTCACGGGCTATTGAAGCTAAGCTTTCAATAGATGCAATTATAATAGGCTTCCTATTAGAGGCATACACACTTATAAAGCTAGTCGGCAGTGCTACTATAAATATTAGTAACAGTAGTATTGATAGAATCTTACTAAAGTGTGTCATAATTAAATCTCTACATCTACCGGTATCTCTCTACCATGAGGACAACATTTAGGCTTACCCAATCTCTTATAGATATCTCTTATAAATTCATCATCTAAATATAACTCGATATTCCTAATAGCATTGCATATTCTATCTGGATCTATCTTAGTGGTAGTATAGATGCATGTTTCTAAGACTCTATGCTTCCAAATCAATTTTTTAATCAGCTTAAAGCCATTACTACTCAATGATACTCCAAATCTTTTTAGATAAATGATATATCCCTTCTTCTCTAAATTCTTTAAATACTCTACTGCTGTAGGCATTGATACTCTTACATAGCTAGCTACATCTGAAATACTTATGAAGATACCTTCACAGCCCGACTGCAGGTCATATAAGGCTTTAAGATATTTTACTTCGCATTGAGTTAGTTTCATATTAGGCTCAACCTAATTAGAATTAGGGGTAACCTAATAAATAAATATTAAAAGAAGCTGGTGTTAGAGTGGTGTTACATCGTGGGGAAAGCTCTCTCTTAAACCAGCTTCGGTAATCCTAATGAACTCTGCTCTTTCAGGCATTTCCTTAATTGTTTTAGCGCCTATATATGTCATACCTGACTTTAACCCTGATACTAATCTGTTTACAACTTCTTCGACACTACCCTTATACTCTACATATGCCTCTACACCCTCACTATAGTATGCATATTCCTCTATATTATTGAAGTCTAGATCTCCCCTCTCCCTACCCTCTCTAGCGAGCATTGCATAGAAGCTCGCCATACCTCTATATATCTTATACCTCTTACCATTCCTAATTATAATCTGGCCGGGGCTTTCATCAGTACCTGCAAATAACCTACCTATCATGACTGATTCAGCACCTGCGGCTAATGCTTTTACGATATCTCCCGGATATCTAATTCCACCATCTGCAATTATAGGTACATCATATTTCCTACATGCCTCATATGCATCTAATATAGCTGTTAACTGTGGTACTCCAACACCAGCAATAATTCTAGTGGTACATACCGAGCCAGGACCTATTCCAACTCTAACTGCATCTACACCTGCAACCGCTAATGCTTCAGCACCTTCAGCAGTTGCTACATTACCAGCTACAATATCGATATCTCCAAACTCTCTCTTTAACTCCTTAACTCTCTCGATAACTATATCTAGATATCCATTAGCAACATCTATAACAAGTGCATCTACATTAGCCTCTATAAGCTTCTTTGCTCTCTCCATATAGTCTCCTCTAATACCTATTGCAGCAGCAACTAATAATCTTCCCTTAGAATCTCGAGATGCATTAGGATACTTCATCCTCTTAATGATATCAGCTACAGTAATTAACCCCTTAAGTCTCCAATCCCTATCTACTAATGGTAGTTTTTCAATTCTATGCCTCCATAAGATCTCTTTAGCTTCATCAATACTTATATCTGGAGGTGCTACAATAAGTCTCTCTCTAGGAGTCATTACTTCTTTAACCTTCCTATCATCAGGCTGGAATAACATATCTCTTCTAGATATAATTCCAACAAGCCTTCCGTTTTCAACAACCATAAATCCAGTAACACCATATTTCTCACTTAACCTCCTAGCCTCACCTATAGTAGTATCTGGAGATACTGAATACGGCTCTTCAATAGTAATATTCTCAGCTCTCTTAACTCTAGAAACCATCTCAGCCTGTCTCTCAATAGATGTAAATCTATGTATAACTCCAATGCCTCCAAGTCTAGCAATTGCAATAGCCATAGTATCCTCAGTTACAGTATCCATAGGTGATGAGACTATCGGAATATTAATCCAGATATTCCTTGTAAATCTAGTTCTAGTAGAAACCTCACTCCTAGATTTAAGGCTTGATCTCTTAGGAATTAAGAGAACATCGTCGAATGTAAGCCCAAGTTTAAAGTTACCACTGCTCAAAATACTCCCTTAAAAAATCTGTTAAAAATCCTAATGATAAATTTTAACGTTATTACAAGTGAGTAAAAGCTTAATTGCAACAATATTTAAATAAAAACTATATAAGAAATACATCCACTATATATATG
>CAZHBK010000166.1:0-2987 GCA_964530465.1 uncultured Nitrososphaeria archaeon
CACTAGTTACATGTGTATCATTACTAGTATTGCTTATTCTTAAAACTTTAGGAGAGGATTATATCTTAAGGTCCTCATATATAGTAAGTATCTTATACAAGACATTGTAGGCTGTTATCAAGTTAGATTGAACAAGAGCGGCATGTGATGTTGAATTAAATGGATTGAAGCCCCGGCCGGGACTTGAACCCGGGACCTGCGGCTTACAAGGCTTACGGCCTCTCCTATAGTTGAGGTCGCCGCTCTGCCAGACTGAGCTACCGGGGCTTTAATTGCTTTTCTAGGAATAAAATGGCAAAGTCGTATATAATAGTTTCCGTAACGTTTATTCAAGAAGTCTTCATTGTAAACTAGTATCTCTATCCTCCTTTGCTGTAAGATAGTTTTATTTACTGTTTCCATATCTCCTTAATATCCCTGATAATAATGTAGTGGAGATATAGTGGATAAATACCTATATACTATCACTTTGCTATTATGTAGCCTCGAGTAAATAATTACTTTTTATTGTACTCTCCTTCATAGTAATTTATGAATGAGCAAATGAATAGCATATTTAATAATATCTTAAAGATTAGAGATAAGGCTATAGTTTCTTTAAATCCAGATAATACAAGGTTTAGAGAAATTCTCATAGAGGGATTAAGGAAGAGATGGAGTATAATTGCTCTCTTGGAGTGTGAGGTTTTTTATGAAGGTAGGAGTAGTTCATATTTGGGTAAGGGAGACCGCCTTCTAATTATTAAACGTGATAGAGCATTGATTATTCATAGACCTGAGGGATATAAGCCTGTAAATTGGCAACCATCTAATTCAAGTATAGCGATAGAAGAACGCGATAACATACTTCATTTAATAAGTATCCGGGAATCTCCCTATGAGAAGATTATAGTTAAGATATATAAGCCATATATTATCGCGATTATGAATATGAGCGATACCGCTGAATTTACATTGTATCAAAGCGAGAAAGCTATGCAGGAAATATTAAGTAAAGATTTATCTATTATTGAGGATGGAATGCGGATAGTTAAGAGAGAGAAGGAGATAAAAAGTGGTAGGATTGATATTCTCGCTAAAGATAGAGAAGGTAATCTTGTGGTAATCGAATTGAAAAAAGGTAAAATCGGTATAAAGGAAGTTCTTCAGCTATATAGATATGTGAAGGAGTTAAGAGAGAGTAATAATAAGGTTAGAGGTATCATCGTAGGAGCGGCTATTAGTGGAGATGCTTTAGAGATGTTAAAAAGCCTTAAATTAGAGTATAAGATTTTATCGCTAAGGGAGTTTAAATCTCTCAAGGCTCGAGTGGAAAGAAATAGTGGCTTAGGAGCTTTTTAATAATTACTTTCGTAATCTTATATATATCCTATTATATCTCTTACTATATAGCTTAATTTTCTTGATTATCTTATTAAGATCGTAGCTAAATGTTGATATATTACGTAATATGAATATTAAATAGTTCCCATACAATACGGTGAATTAAGGAATATGAGGGAAGTTAGAGACTCACGAGAGAAGGAGTTGCAGATTAAAGATCCCTTAAATATAATATTCAGACAGAGAGGATCTAATATCGTTGTGTATCTCAAGACGGGAGAGAAGTATACCGGTATACTTGAGAAAGCGGATACATATATGAATCTCCTACTTCGAAATGCAACAGAGGATGATGGAAATAAGACAACAAGATATGGAAGAGCTCTGATAAGGGGGAATAATATATTGATTATAAAAGTTGAAAGGCTATGAGGTGAATATATTGAAGGTGATTGAAGAGCTTAGGAGTACACCAGTGCGAAAGTATACGATGGAGTTTGTAGAAAGAAAAGGTTTAGGGCATCCAGATTATATTATCGATTTAGCTTGCGAGGAGGCAGCTAAGGCGCTGGCAAGATATTATCTTAGGAAATATGGCGTAATACTTCATCATAATCTAGATAAAGGATTACTAATCGGTGGTGAAGCAGTACCAGACTTTGGGGGAGGATGCGTAATTAAGCCTATTGAGATTATCGTTGCTGGTAGAGCTGTGAATAAAATTAACCGTGGCAACGAGTATGAGGATATTCCAGTTGATGAAATTACTCACAAAGCTGTCAGGAGTATGATTAAGAAGAAATTCAGATTTCTCGATCCAGATCAGCATACCAATATCATTACTAAAATAAGAATGGGGTCCGTTGATTTAGTTGGGCTCTTTAAAAAGGGTTTAAGTATACCACTCTCTAACGATACGTCATTTGGTGTTGCGTATGCCCCACTCACAATTGCTGAAGAAATGGCTTTATCGATTGAGAAATATATGAATTCAAATCGATATAAAAACATATTTCCCTACGTAGGTGAGGATATTAAAGTAATGGTCTTAAGGAGGAAGGATAGATTCAGAATAACTATTGCGGCAGCATTTATAGATAGATTTTTTAAAGATTATAGAGAGTATTTAGTTGCTAAGGAGGAGGTAAGGAACAGCATATTTGATTTTCTATCTGATAAAGGCTATCCTATAGATAAAATTAAAATAGACGTTAATACAGCAGATGATCCCAAGAGGAATTTATTTTATATAACTGTTACTGGTACGTCTGCGGAAGCAGGCGATGATGGTAATACTGGAAGAGGTAATAGAGTGAATGGTTTAATTGCACCAAATAGACAAATGAGTTTAGAAGCTACTGCTGGTAAGAATCCAGTAAGTCATGTAGGAAAAATTTATAACGTTCTAGCTTATAAGATTGGTAAGCGTATCTACGACGAGGTAGATGGTATTGAAGAAGTATATGTAAAGATCTTAAGCCAGATAGGGAAACCAATAACTGAGCCTCAAGCTATCCATATTCAATATATCAGAAAGAGGGGGTATGATAAATCACATATTAGGAATGCCATTAAGCAGATATTAGATGAAGAATTTACACTAGATAATTTAAAATCTCTTGCTAGCGACATATTAAATGAAAGATATGAATTATTTTAACTTC
>CAZHBK010000167.1:0-2981 GCA_964530465.1 uncultured Nitrososphaeria archaeon
CTATTGGAGTACCAGATAAGAAGGGTAGGAGGGAGATACTTGCAATACATACTAGGAATATGCCATTAGCAGATGATGTAGATTTAGATAAGTTGGCTGAAATCACACATGGATATGTAGGTGCTGATTTAGCAGCATTAGCTAAGGAGGCTGCAATGAATGCACTACGTAGATATCTGCCGATGATTGATTTAGAGAGTGAGAAAATACCTACTGAAGTATTAGAGAAGATTAAAGTTACAATGCAGGACTTCTATGAAGCACTTAAGGAGGTTCAACCATCTGCATTAAGAGAGGTTTACATTGAGATACCTGAAGTTCACTGGGATGAGATCGGTGGTCTTGAGGATGTTAAGCAGAAGATTAGAGAAGCTGTTGAATGGCCTTTAAAATACCCACACGTATATGAGAGGCTTGGTATTAGAGCTCCTAGAGGAATATTACTATATGGTCCTCCGGGAACCGGCAAGACATTATTAGCTAAGGCTGTAGCTACTGAGAGTGAAGCTAACTTTATAGCTGTTAAAGGACCAGAAATATTAAGTAAATGGGTTGGTGAGTCTGAGAAAGCTATTAGAGAGATATTTAGGAAGGCTAGACAGGCAGCACCATGTATTATATTCTTTGATGAAATTGACTCAATAGCACCTATGAGAGGATTAAGCATCGGAGAGAGTGGTGTTATGGAGCGTATAGTTAACCAGTTATTAACTGAGATGGATGGATTACAGAGAACGAAGGATGTAGTTGTTATAGGTGCTACTAATAGACCGGATATACTAGACCCAGCGCTATTAAGACCTGGTAGGTTTGATAGAATTATCTACGTACCACCACCAGATGAGAAAGCGAGATATGAAATATTTAAGATACATACCAGAAAGATGCCATTAGCAGATGATGTAGATCTCAAGGAGTTAGCTAGGAGAACCGAATACTATACTGGTGCTGATATTGAAGCGGTATGTATTGAGGCGGCTTTGAATGCAGCTCGTGAGGATATAAATGTAACCCATGTTAGAATGAAGCACTTTGAAGAAGCACTTAAGACTGTTAGACCTAGTTTAACTGAGGAGATTATTAGAGAGTATGAAGAAATAGCAGAGAGGTTTAAGAAGCAAAGGCTTACTGGTAGGCCACCATCATATATTTATAGATAATCAGTCTAATATCCAACTCCTTAAATATTTTTTCTGCTCTTCAGTTAATTCATCAATTTCGATACCCCATCCCTTAAGAGTATATCTAGCTACTTTCTCATCAATCTCACTAGGAACATTATAAACCTTTTTCTCTAATTTACCCTTATTCTTAATAAGGTATAATACACTTAAGAATTGATTTGCGAAACTAATCATCATTACATCCGGTGGGTGACCTTCGGCTGCAACTAAGTTAACCAACCTACCTTCAGCTAGTAGGTATATCCTCCTACCATCTCTAAGAGTATACTCTTCTACATAATCTCTAACTCTCCTCTTACTTACTGATAGGCTCTCTAGATCATTAATATTAATCTCAACGTTGAAGTGCCCTGCATTAGCTAGGAATGCACCATCTTTCATCTTTTCAATATGCTCCCTCCTAATTACATCTCTATCACCAGTACATGTAATGAATATATCACCTATTTCGCATGCTTTAGACATAGGCATTACTTCAAATCCATCTAAATGTGCTTCTATAGCTTTAACTGGATCGACTTCAGTAATTATAACATGAGCACCCATACCTCTAGCCCTCCATGCTACCCCCTTACCGACATATCCATATCCAGCTACAACAACTCTCTTACCAGCGATTAAAACTGCTGTAGCTCTTAAGAATCCATCTATAGTACTCTGGCCGGTTCCATACCTATTATCAAATAATCTCTTGGTAGGTGTATCATTTACAGCTATAACCGGATACGCTAGTATTCCATCTCTCTCAAGAGCTTTCAATCTTATAACGCCGGTTGTAGTCTCCTCAGTACCTCCATATAGTGAGGGTATGACCTCTTTACGCTTCCTATGGATTAAAGCATGTAAGTCACCACCATCGTCTATTACAATTACTGGATTACTATCTAAAACCATATTCAACATTTCGAAATATTCTTCTTCAGTCTCACCCCTCCATGCAAATACATTAACTCCAATACTCGCTAGATAAGCTGCAACATCATCCTGCGTACTAAGTGGGTTTGAAGCTGCTAGGGATACTTCAGCACCTAACTCATGTAGTAATCTAACGAATACTCCAGTTTCTTTAGTAACATGTAAGGCTGCCGAAATTCTGATACCCTCTAAACACTTATTACCTTTAAACTCTTCATATAATACTCTCATTGTAGGCATATTTCTAAATGCCCACTCAACTTGCATCTTACCTCTATCAGCTAACTCAGGTTTTTTAATAATACTCGGAGACATATTTAATAACACCTCAGTAAATATAAGAGTGATATAGAAATACTAATTAATAACTCTATGGTCTACCCTCTCTAGCCTCCCTACCAATCTCTTCTAATTCACGAGCTCTTCGATCAACTCTATCGTATAATTCACCTATGTTTATATTCTTAAACTCCTTATTCTCCATCACGATATCACCATTAATTATAACAGTATCTACGTCTGAAGAGGCTCTAATAGCATATATCAAGTGGCTATATACGTCATATAACGGTTTTAGATTAGGTCTCCTACGGTTAATTAAGACTATATCAGCTAAATAGCCTTTTCTAATAGCTCCTAAATTATTAAATCCCAATGCTTTAGCAGCGTTCTCAGTAGCTAGTTTAAATACGGTTTTAGCAGGTAATGCTGTTGGATCTCTATTAACCTCCTTATGTATTAATGCTGTAACCTTCATAGTCTCAAACATATCGACAGTATTATTGGATGCCGGACCATCAGTACCTAATGATACGTTAATCCCATATCTTAACATTTTAACTACATCTGCAATACCCATAGCAAGTTTTAAATTCGCGATTG
>CAZHBK010000168.1:0-2978 GCA_964530465.1 uncultured Nitrososphaeria archaeon
GTCTCAGTTAATACAGCGCCCGAGAATATACTCGCTAGCTGTAATGCTATAATCGTCGTTAATGGTAGCATTGCATTTTTCAAAGCATGCCTAAAGAGGACTAAGCGCTCTGGAAGCCCCTTAGCTCTAGCGGTAGTAATATAATCTTCAGTTAGAACATCGATTAAAGTATTCCTCATTATGAGGAAGTTATAACCAATTTGGATTAATGTTAAAGCTATTAGAGGTAAAGTCATATGATATAAGTAGTCAGAAATGAAATCCCATATACTCTTATGAACTTCAACTGAAACTGTACCTCCAATCGGGAAGATCTTCATATATACACTGAAAGCCATCAATAATATCATTCCAAGCCAGAATACAGGCATTGAGTAGAATGTTAGGGAGCTAACTAAAATACTTACATCGGTCTTAGATCCCCTCTTAGCAGCAGCTATAATACCGCCTAATACTCCAATTATAATAGCCAGTACTGTTGAAGAACCAACTAATACAAGCGTATTAAATAGTCTATATCCAAAGATAATCTCTGTGACGGGTCGGCCACTATGAAATGAATACCCGAATTCACCAAGAATGAAATTCTTAATATAGTAGAAGAACTGAATATAGAGTGGTTTATCTAATCCAAGTTGTTTTCTTAGAAGAAGTCTCGTTTCTGGAGGTATATGTGGATTTAATAATAGTATTGCTGTTGGATCGCCAGGCATAACTCTAAATAAGAAGAAGCCAACGAAAATTAATACGAAGAAAGCTACAAGAGTTTCAATACCTCTCTTTATAACATACTCTCTAAGCCCCATGGTATAATGCCTCCTCTAATAAATCCAGATATAAATAAGGTTAGAGATAAAGAATACGAGATAGTTAGATATTATAGAGCTATTTCCTCCTGATAATAGCGATAATACTAATAATGATATTAATTATCACGAGTATGATGATCGCTGTTAAATAGCCTGATAGACCACTTAGTGCTTCAATAGATGACTTTAATGATGATACTGCATCGGTTATTGACTTAGATGTTGATTCAATCTTACTTGATAAGCCACTCGTAGCTGATGATAAAGCTGTCTTGAGACCCTCAATACTACTCTTAAGTGAGTTTAACGCATTAATGATCTGAGTCATGTTAGCTGCTGGAGTAGGTGTTGGAGTGAGTGTTGGAGTTGGTGTTGGTGGTGGGACTATCTTAGTATATGGTAATTCTGGACTCAGACCTTTGAAATTAGCATTTAGTAGAGTCCAGAAGTTCAATGCGCCACCAGGCATATCTACAACACCGCTAACTTCAGCTCTATATACCTGCATCCAGTATCTAATGTATAATGGTATTAACGGTACTTGATCTGCTAGAATCTCTTGTAACTTATAACATATCTTCACTCTTGCATTTTCATCAACAGTTGAATCCATCTCTCTAACAAGCTTCTCAAATGTATCATTTATGAAAGCCCATGGATTGTTACCACCAGGTACATATTGCTCTTTAACGTAATATGAGCTTAGATACCATGGTTCGAAGTTAGCGTCATTCTCAATGATATATAGTTGGAACTTATGTTCTGTGTAAACTAAATCGATTAATGTATCAAAGTCTACTGGTTTATTAGTTAGCTTAATACCAATCTTTTTAAACCATTCAACCATTAAATCACCGATTCTAACTCTAACTGGATCGTATGATGGCGTTAGTATCGTTAATTCAACATCCTTACCATCTGGAGTCTCCCTAACACCATCACCATCTATATCCTTTAGCCCAGCTTTATCTAATAACTCAGATGCTTTCTTAAGATCAAATTCGTACTTTGGGACATTACGGTTAACCCATTTCTTATAACCAGGATGGATATAGGTATATGCCTCGATAGCATATCCGAGCATCAAAACCTTAACGATTTCAGTCTTATTGATAGCATGAGCAACCGCCTTTCTAACGAGTGGATTACTTAAGATTGGATCCTTCATATTAATACCTATGAATCCAATGTAGACGTCTGGAGTCTTAGGTAATACTAGACTCGGGTTAGCTTCAATCTCTTTAATGACGGCATATGGAACTGTCCAAACCATGAAATGTACTTTACCTGTCTTAACAGCTAGATACTGTGCCTGTGGATTAGCATATACTTTATATATTAATCTATCTGCTCTTGGGAATCCAGGCTTGAAGTATTTAGGTGCTTTAACCATCTCTAATAATTCTCCCTCCTTCCATCTAACCAGCATGAATGGTCCATTACCGATTCTAAGGTGGTGGTATTTATCTACGAATGCAGATACTTTAACAACGATATCTGTTGGAGCCTTCTCCTTAATAACTGCAAGAACTTTATCAACGTCACTACTACTCATTGGATTGAACTTAACTGGGTCTTTAAACACTTCGGGAACGTACTTCCAGATATGCTCTGGGAGTATTATCATCGTTCCAAATCTCCTCTTGATCCAGACGAATGTTACATTTAGGTATATCTTAATGGTATAATCATCTATGACTTCTGTCTTCACAATATACTTAACATTGGGATACCATGCTGGCGGTTTATACTTCTTATAGAAGTCGATTGTAAATGCAATATCTCTAACTGTAAACTTAACACCATCATGCCAGTACGAATTATTCACTATTTTGAAAGTCCAAACCAGACCATCTGATGATACATTATAGTAGTTACATAGCCATGGATGAGGCTCTAAATCAGGTCCTATTCTAAATAATCTATCGAATGTAACTAAGTTCAGCCACCAGTCATACCATGTTTCCTCCTTGAGTGGATTAGGGTTTTTAATATACTTCATTTGAGCAACAATTAGTGTAGATTCTTGCGCGGTTACTGGATGTAAAATTACTGGTGATATGGTGGATACAAGTAGTAGAACTATAATTAGATATGATAGTTTACGTAACATAAGAGAACACCTAACCACATAGAGAGATTTTTAACCATCTTAATAAAAATTATGTC
>CAZHBK010000169.1:0-2942 GCA_964530465.1 uncultured Nitrososphaeria archaeon
TTCAAATAAGTATTGGATTTGGATATAGATATATTTGGAGTTAGAATTAGAGGTATTAAAATAAATGCCAGTAATATTCTTCCATGTTGAATCATCATTTCATCAATCCTATTAAATTAACTTATTGACTTAAATAAAGTATGTATAGGATATGCAGAATTATGTATTCATCTTCGGGGATGCTTGATAAAAGTTGATCCTCAAGTAATCGGATCTTAGGTTGTCTAAGTAGTTATTTCGTTGTTATGAATCTGGATATAAGTCTTGCAAATACAGGTAGATTCCTAGATTGAACCCATACCCTACCTGGCCCCTCAGCATCAATTACAAATCCCTCACCACCAAATAGGAATGTCTTCCATCTACCGAATTTTCTAACTCTCCATCTTATAGATCCATCTAATGCAACGAAGTGCATATTATCAATTGTAATCTTCTCTCCCGGTTTTAAGTCAATCCTATTAATTCCACCATAGCTATTAACGAATACTATTCCAGAACCACTAGCTTTAAGCCAGAATAACTCGCCTTCTGCAATTAAACCTCTCAATCCTCTCCATCCAACACTCATCTCGATATCTCCTGTATGTGCTAGATAGCTTGAATCTTGAATATATAAGTCTTCATTCTTAATCTCAATAGCCTCGATATCTCCTGGAAGACTAGGACTTATCCATACTTCAACACTACTTAATGCCTTAATCGTATTTAGAAATAATGTCTCACTACCTAATAGACGTCTAGCCAATCCACTAAGTAATCCACCAGTAGATGTTTTAACCTCAACTTCACCCTTATGAAGCATGTAACTACCACTCTCAACAGTAATCTCCTCACCTGGATTAAGCCTAACTTTAAGAAGTGTATATGCAGGTCTATGTTCAAATACATACTCCATAGATACACACCTCTAATGCGATAATACTATTAAAAGTCGATATCTATATCCGAGTTATAAATCGAATGTAATGAAGCGTAATGATATTATAAAATGTAAGATATATTACTTTATTATTTAGAGTCTATTAGACTGATGGAGAGTATGGCATCCACCAATCATTATTAAGACTTACACTCGTTATCTTAGGTATTGGAGGTGGCATTCTCTTATGTTCATTCCTTAAGACTCTATTAATAATCCTCTTAATTATATCTATAGGTATCTCAGTATTATCATGGATCCAATTAATACTCTTACTTAAATCAAAGTAATAATATAATACTGTGTCTATAACTTCATATGGAATCCCTAATTCCTCCTCAGCCATCTGTCCAACCCATAGTCTAGGGCTGCTAGGCTTCGTATATATCTTCTCTGGAAGACCTAGTATCTTACCAAGCCTTCTAACCTGGGTCTTATAGATATCCCCTATAGGTAGGATGTCGGTACCTCCATCACCATACTTAGTATAATATCCAAGTAGGAGTTCACTTTTATCACCAGCACCACATACCATAAGTCTACGTGTATTAGAGAAGTAATATAATAATATCATTCTAATTCTAGCTCTAATATTACCATTAGCGATGTAATTATCTGGATTATAGAATGGAATCGTATCTACTATCTTATCATATATATCAGCTATATCTATAATATAATATTCAATACCTAAATCCTTAGCTAATTCGATAGCATCATCAATATCCTCTCTAGGTGTAGTTCTATGATCTGGCATTATTAAACCATAGATTCTACCGCTACCTAACGCTCTAACAGCTAGAGCTGCTGTTACAGATGAATCAACACCACCGCTCAATCCAATAACTAATCCATTAACACCTGCTTCAGAGACCTTATCTCTAATAAATTCAATAATTCTCTTTATAGCGTAATCATAGTTTAACGGTGGTATTATAGTCTTCAAGGTATGCACACCTCTAAATAATAAATACAATGCTTTTAGTAGTGAATAAGCTTTAAAGTATTTGATGATTCTAAAAGTTACGCTGGCTCAGCTGAAACCATATATTGCTAATCCTGATAGAAATCTCGAGAGAATTAAGGATGTAGTTAGTAGATATTATAATAAGACTGATTTGATAATATTTCCAGAGCTATATCTATTAGGATATCATAGTAAAGATCTGATATATAGACTTGCTGAATCTAAAGATAGCCCTAGAATTAGGGAGATTCTAAAGTTATCTCGTGAGTATAACACGTATATCATAACTGGATTTGTAGAGTGGGATGATAAATATGATGTAATATATAACTCTGCATTACTAGCATCTCCTGATGAATCTATAAGAGTATATAGAAAGAGGCATTTACCTGATTTTAGTGTATTTGATGAAGGTAGGTATTTTAGGAGGTGGGATGGTAATATAGAGTTATGGGATATTAATGGATTTAAGACTGGGATGCTAATATGCTATGATGTATTCTTTCCTGAAATCTCAAGGGCGTATACTTATTTAGGCGCTAAGTTACTAATAGCTATATCTGCAACACCCGATTTCTCAAGACCATTATTCCACATACTTACTAGAGCTAGAGCAATTGAAAATACAGTATACTTCATCTGGGTTAATAACGTAGGTACATTCGATGGAATAGGATTTGCCGGAGGCTCACTTGCAATAACACCACTTGGGGAAATAATATATGAAGCACCTTTAATGAAGGAAGATATTAGAACAGTTGAATTGAATTTAGATGAAGTTAAGAGAGCTAGAGTTAAGAGACCCGTAGTGAGAGATATATCGTATTCAGATGTAAAACTACTAGAGAAATGCTATAGAATAAACCAATTATAAAATCTATAACTTAATAAATACCCATAAGGAAATTTAATTAATGAGCGTCCCGACCTCTGACCTTCAATGGGATGATGATGCCCTTCCCTACTCTATTTTTTGGGATGGTGAAAAACTATTTTTTCATATTTCTTTCATATTTTGTATGTATTTTGTATTGATTTCAGCAGTATTACATG
>CAZHBK010000170.1:0-2924 GCA_964530465.1 uncultured Nitrososphaeria archaeon
ACGATATATTAGTGACCTATACCTAGTATTTAATGATAAATTTTCACATAATAGGCTTAAAGAATTAGAAAGAACATTAAATGCGATTAAATATCTACATCTTGATGGAGATAAGATTATGTTAGTTAAAATTAGTAATAACCTGGATTTAGATATAGTAAAGTATACTTTAGATAATACACTTAAAGATGCTAGTAAGAATATTATTATAAGTGTTGATTCAAGTCTATTCACGAAAGTATATAAGATGTTTAAGTATAAGGTAAGGAGCGTTATTCAATCCACGAAGAGCAACTATTATAAGGCAATTATAAAAATCTGAATTAGTTCTAATTTTAGTTTTAATTTATGATGATTAACGAGTTTTACATCCCCTTCTTTAAAGGATCCTTTAAGATTACTATTAGAAATGGTGTAGTAGTATCGAATATATATATTCCAAGTGTAAATACGTCTAAATATGATTCTCAGAATTACATCATCTCAAAATTACTGAGGTATTTTAAAGGTGAGTATGTAGATTTTAGAAATATCCCAGTTGATTTAACTACATTAACTGATTTTGAAAGAAAGGTTTTAACGGTACTACGTGATAAGGTTACATGGGGGTATGTTAAAACATATTCCTGGCTTGCTAAAGAAATTGGGTATCCTAAAGCATATAGAGCTGTTGCTCGTGCATTATCTAAGAATCCAATATTAATAATTATCCCATGTCATAGGATAATTAGAGCAAATGGAGATTTAGGTGGTTTTAAATCAGGTGGTATTGATCTTAAGAGGGAATTATTGAGATTGGAGGGATTTGAGGCTTCAGAAAGCCTGCCTTAATCATTAGAGACTCATCACTGCTATCTAATCATCATCAGCCCTCTCATTTTTAGTATTATATCCATGACGTTATTTTGCTTTTTGTGTATAGTATGGGCATTTCTCCACCCTTCTATAGCTTTCTACTTTCTCTCATCTCTCTAAGTAAAGCTAGTTATAGGAATATCTTTCATGAGAGGCTTGAGTAATAATCATGGATAATAATATTATAATAGTTGATAGTAGCGTTTAAAAAGAATTAAATCCTCTCCTCCTCACTCCACCATGCTGCATGCGGGTTTTTGTCTATGTATATAGCCGCCCATTTCTCTCTAGTATTTGGGTCTTCTATCAGTAATAGTCTTATTAGATAGAGCGTGTATGTTGTATATTCATATATCTCCCATATAATACCATACTTTATCTTCAGCGTTTCTATACCAGTATCTAAGAAGTAGCCTTCAGATACTATCATCTTTATAATTTCACTAGAGCCTTTGTATTCATGGAGTATTTCTTCAATATCATTAATATACTTGCTAAATAAATTCTCACTAGCTTTAATGAATAAAGTCCTCTGTTCTCCATACTTATTTATCTTCTTAATCTCAGCATCTTTAATCTCATCATATATCCTCAAGAGTAAATCCTCAATATACATACCTTCTCTATTTTGAGGTTATTAGTAACATCCATACATATATCTCTATACTAAAATAAATTATATTCGATGTAATATTACTATTGGGTGTTTCTAAGATGGTTAGAGAATTTAAAGTTAAAAGGATTCTTATAGGTAGGCTCAGCGAGGATGACGACCTTCTTAAATCTTTAACTGAAGTTGTTAAAAGGAATGGTATTAAGGCTGGAGTTATTATGCTATTAGGAGCCTTAAAGAAAGTTAGGGTAGGATATTATAATAGAGAATTAGGTGAGTATGAGGTTAGAGAGGCTTCAGGCTTCTTCGAATTAACATCATGCATAGGTAATATAAGTTATTACAATGGTAATCCAGTTATTCACATTCATATGGTTGCAGCATCTAAAGATGGATCGGTGTATTCTGGTCACGTATTAGAAGGTAACATTGTAGATGCAACAGTAGAATATATGATATTCGATTTAGAGGGAGCGTTATATAGAGTATATGATGAGACTATTAAGCTTAAGTTACTAGACGTTTGATAATATAACATGCATATAGTGATCATTGGCGGTTTAACGATTGATGAGCTATATAGGAGGGAAGAACTACTAGCATATAAACCAGGAGGCGGAGTATACTATATATCCAACATACTTTCAGAATTAGGCATTCAGCATGAGGTTATCACTATTACTGGTGAGGATTATCCTGATAGATGGATAAGTGAGTATTTAAAAACCGAGTATAATAGGATAATACATTTTAAGATTCATGGACTTAAGAGTATTAGATTTAAAAATATATATCTAGATAATAGGAGGCTTCAATATGTAGATGGTGGCGGTTATAAAATTTCTCAAGAACATATCTCAAACGTACTAGACAGACCGGCTAGAAACTCAGATAGTATAATAGTTGTTAGTCCAGTATTTAATGAAGTCGATCCATATTTAATAATGAATCTATCTAGGTATGGCTTAATTATAATCGACCTCCAAGGTTACTTGCGTAAAGTCGATAATACAGGTATGGTTTATAATGAGTGTAGACTGCCTTACGAGCTTAAGTATGCTAGTTTAATAAAGGCTTCATATAAGGAGGTCTGTAGTATATTTAAATGTATCCTCGATAATCTAATCCTGAAGTATTATAATGATGTGAATAAAGCAGTTATAATTACCTTAGATGGGTTTGGAAGTATATCATTTAGAGGAGGTAGATGTATCTTTACACCAGCATATAAAGTTAGTAATATCGATCCTACTGGTGCAGGCGATGTATTTATTGCTGGCTTAACATATTACATTATGCATTGTAATGATATGCAGATTAAAGATTTAACTAATGCTCTTGCATATGCTAATGCTTTAGCTTCATTTAAAGTTGAGGGAGTATTGCGTAATATTCCACATATAGAGCTATCTAATAGAATATCTAAAATACTAAAGAGTAGTAAGGAGTATAATTT
>CAZHBK010000171.1:0-2891 GCA_964530465.1 uncultured Nitrososphaeria archaeon
AATCTCACTAAGGACTTCAATTGGAATCTCCTCTTCTGAGGTGATATCATTGAAGGTATTCAATAAGATATTAAGTTTTAAAACGAGAGGGGAACTCGATATTATAGATTTAACTAGTAAGATTGAAGATATTGTCAGGGAGTCAGGTATTAAAAATGGTATTGTGAATGTCTTCTCAGTCGGTAGTACGTGTGCTATTAGTATTATGGAGTATGAGCCGGGGCTTATGAAAGATTTAAATAATATACTTGATAGAATAGCTCCAAAAGATATCGAATATGAGCATCATAAAAGATGGGGAGACTACAATGGCCACAGTCATATTAGGGCAACGTTATTGAAATCTTCGCTAACATTGCCAGTTATTAATGGAGAACTCATTCATGGAACCTGGCAGCAGATTATATTTGTAGAGCTTGATATCAGACCTAGGGATAGAAGAGTTGTGGTAAGTATTATAGGTGAGTAATCATTTATGCTACTCCTTCTCTTCTATTTAAGCTTGCTTTAATCAATCCTATGAAGAGTGGATTTGGCTTTAACGGTCTTGATGTAAATTCTGGATGAAATTGACTTCCTATGAAATATGGATGCCTATCTACAGGTAATTCACAAATTTGCTTAATCCCATCTTTAGACTCACCCGAGAATACTATACCGTGTTTTTCAAGCATCGGCACATATTCGGGATTGACCTCATACCTATGTCTAAATCTCTCTTTAACAACTCTAGATTTATATACTTTATATGCTAATGTTCCATCTTTAATATAGACTTCATGTGCACCAAGCCTCATTGAAGCACCAATCTTACTTTCAGCGAGTATCTTCTTCTGTTCTGGTAGTAGATCTATTACCGGATAGGGTGTATCTGGATCTATTTCTGTAGAATTAGCTCTATCCAATCCGCATACATTCCTAGCATATTCGACTATCATTAGCTGTAGCCCATAGCATATACCTAGTAATGGTATTTTATTCAATCTAGCATATTCAATAGCTTTAATTTTACCCTCAGCACCTCTAGCTCCAAAACCACCCGGGATTATAATTCCATCATATTCAGACAGCTCAGATATATCATACTCCTCAGCCTCAATCTTCAACACATCTATATATCCAATCTCAGGTTTAGCCTTATGATATGCTGCAGCATGCTTAACAGCTTCAATCACAGATATATATGCATCTGGAAGTTTATACTTTCCTATTCTAAAATACTTACCTACAATTGCAATTCTAACCTTCTTACATGAATATTTAAGTATATTGACAAACTCCCTCCATCTACTTAAATCGCTGGGTCTAGGCTTTAAATTAAACTTCTTTAATATCTTATCTCCGAAGCCTTGCTCCTCAAAGATTAATGGTAATTCATATACGACTTCTAGATCCGGATCAGAAATAATATCCTCTTTATTAACACTGCAATACAATGCGATTTTATTCTTTCTAACATCATCAAGCGGGTATTCACTTCTAGCAATTATAAAGTCAGGCTGTATACCTATCTCCCTAAGTCTCTTAACTGAATGTTGAACAGGCTTCGTCTTTAATTCACCTATTGTCTTAGGTAGCGGTAGGTATGCTAGATGTACGAATATTACTTTATCT
Organism: uncultured Nitrososphaeria archaeon; assembly: GCA_964530465.1. GTDB lineage: Archaea > Thermoproteota > Nitrososphaeria > Geothermarchaeales > JDFR-13 > CAZHBK01. Next base: position 1,615 of record CAZHBK010000171.1, read on the forward strand.
GGTTCTTCGAGTTTCATCTGTCTAGCAGCTTCAAGAAATAGTACATTTTCATAATCACCTACAACACCACCGATTTCAATAAGTGTGAAATCTGCATTCGACTCCTTAGCCACTCTTCTAATCCAAGCTTTTATCTCATCAGTTACATGTGGTATTGGTTGAACCGTCTGACCTAAATACTCACCACGCCTCTCCTTAGTGATAACGGTATAGTATATTTTACCACTTGTTATATTATGATCTTTAGTAAGTGTTATATCTAAGAATCTCTCATAGTGACCTAAGTCTTGATCTATCTCACCTCCATCCTCAGTAACCCATACCTCACCATGTTCTGTAGGTCTTAAAGTTCCAGCATCATAATTTAAATATGGATCTATTTTAATTGCAGTTACCCTAAATCCCTTAGCTTCTAACACCTTACCTATTGATGCAGTTGCAATACCCTTACCTAATCCAGATATAACACCACCTGTGACAAATATATAATACGTCATGGCTCCTACAATCCCTTAAAAACAACCAATTAATTACGTAGAGGACTTATTTATTTTTGAATGGTAACTAAATGGTATGGGATTAAGCTTAAGAAATTTTAATTTTCAATGGTGGTTTAAGTGGATAGTAAGATCCCACCACATTACTATATATCTATGAAAGCTAGAGAGTTAGAAAAGCAAGGTGTTAAAGTAACTCATTTAGAAGTAGGAGAACCATATATTGAAACGGATAGGGAGATAATAGATGAAATGTGTAAAAGAGCTTATATGGGGTATACACACTATGGTAGTATTTATGGAATTGATGAATTGAGATATGCTATAGCTGATTATATGAATAAATGTATCGGTGGAGGATTCACAAAAGACAATGTAATTTTAATTCCAGGATCTAAAATATCTATATTCCTACTATCGTATACGTTACTTAGAGATAGAAGGAATATTTTAGTTCTAACACCTACATGGGCAGTCTATATAATGCTTCTAAAGGATATGGGTTATAATGTCATAGAGTATAAGTTGAAATTCGAGAATAAGTGGATTCTAGACAGTAATGATATAGAGTATATTAAAACCCTTAATATTGACGCTTTCTTAATTGTAAATCCATCTAATCCTACGGGAGTAATCTTACCCAAAGACAATATTAAAGCCATCGTAGATATTGCTAGAGAGAGAAATGCATATATATTTGCAGATGAAATTTACTTCAATCTTGTATTTAACGGATATAAATTCCATGACATTTTTTGGTAAATACCCGAAGAGTTCCTG
>CAZHBK010000172.1:0-1138 GCA_964530465.1 uncultured Nitrososphaeria archaeon
TTCCCCTGAAGTAGGCTTTTCTATCCCTATTAGTAACTTTCCTAATGTAGTCTTTCCACTACCACTCTCACCAACAAGCCCTAAAATCTCTCCCTTAAATATCTCTAAGTCAACTCCATCAACCGCTTTTACATATTCATACTTTCTCCTAATTAACCCTCCTACACTAACCTCATAATATTTCTTCAGATTACAACATGAAAGTAATATACTCATGGTTATCACCTCCTATACAGATGGCATGCTACATAATGATCTTCGTCAACTTTAATCATTTCAGGCTCGATACTTTTACATATATCACGCGCATAATCACATCTCGGATGGAATCTACATCCCTCTGGAGGATGAAGTAAGCTTGGAACCATTCCTCTTATTGATGTAAGTTTCTGCATTGACTTATGCATTCTAGGTACACAATTCATTAAAGCTCTAGTATATGGATGTAGTGGTTCATTTAAAATCTTATCTAACGAACCTATTTCAAGCATTTTACCAGCATACATAACCCCTATTTTATCTACTAACTCAGCCGCAACACCTATATCATGAGTGATTAAAAGAATCGACGACCGATATTTCTCTGATAGGTCTCTAAGCAAATCTAGTATTTGTGCTTGAATTGTTACATCAAGTCCTGAGGTAGGTTCATCCGCTATTATAAGTGAAGGATTTAATGCCATTGCGATAGCTATTACGACTCTCTGTTTCATACCACCTGATAGCTGATGGGGATATGATCTATACCTTCTTTTAATATCTGCTATACCAACTGATTTTAATAATTTAAGTGATTCTCTATATGCTTTTAATTCATCGATCCCATGCGCCGTATACTTCTCCTCCACTTGGAATCCGATATTAAAAACTGGGTTTAAAGCTGAAGCAGGATCTTGAAATATGAATGAAATCTCCCTCCCTCTAATTTCCGTTAACTCACGTTCATTCATACTTAATATATCCCTTCCCTTAAAGAGAATTCTCCCACCGACTATCTTACCTGGAGGATCTATTAATCGAGGTATAGCTAGAGCTAGTGTGGTTTTACCACTACCACTCTCACCAACTATAGCCATAGATTCAGCTTTATACAGTTTGAAAGAGACACCATCTACTGCTCTTACAAAACCTTCTCTTA
>CAZHBK010000172.1:1148-2878 GCA_964530465.1 uncultured Nitrososphaeria archaeon
TTTCATAATATACACGTAGGTCTTCTACTTCCAGTAAAATCTCACTCATCATATATACCTCCTAGCTAAAATCTCCTGTAATGTATCACCTAATAGGTTAAATGCTAGAACAGATAGGAAAATGAAGAGCCCGGGGAATAACGTAGGATATGGATCATAAAATATATATTCTTTACCCGTACCTAACATGGTACCCCATTCTGGTGCTGGAGGAGGTACGCCTAAACCTAAGAAACCTAAACCTGAGGCAAATAATATCGCAATACCCATATTTAACGTTGTTTGAGCTATTAAGGGAGCTGATATGTTAGGTAGAATGTGTTTGAACATAATATATATCTCGCTTAATCCTAGTTGCTTAGCTATAAGTATGTAATCCATATCTCTAATTTGTAGTGTTGATCCTCTAGCTATCCTAACGTATATAGGGATAAAATATATACCTACAGATATTACAATGTTTTTCATTCCTGTACCGAGTACAGCCACTAACGCTAATGCCAATATTATACCTGGAATGGAAAGCATAATATCTATGAATCTTTGAACAACGAGATCTAATTTACCTCCATAATAACCCGATAAAATACCTATAGGAATTCCTACTATAGCTCCTAAACCAGTTGATAAAACAGCGATGGCTAGTGTAATTCTAGCTCCATAAAGTATTCTGCTGAAGATGTCCCTACCTAATTCATCTGTTCCGAAAATATGTTCGATGCTTACTGGCAATAATGCCTTTGATAAATTAGTCTTGAATGGATCATAGGGAGCTATGAAATCTGCTAGAGCACCTAATAAAGCTAGTATGATAATAATTACTAAGCCTATAAAACCTAATTTAAGTTCTATCAGCTTTTTTAGGATGTCTCTCAATCAAACCTCACCCTAGGATCAATGAATGTGTAGAGGATATCAACAACGATGTTTATTAATATGAATAGTAGAGAGAAAATAAAGATCGCTCCTTGAACCATAGGATAATCTCTAGCTAGAATTGCATCTACTAATAAGGTACCCATACCTGGCCAGTCAAAAACAGTCTCTGTTAAAACAGCTCCTCCAAGTAAATTACCGAATTGGAGGCCTATTACGGTGATTACTGGTATTAATGCATTTCTCAGAATATGCCTGTATACTACGATTCTCTCCTTTAAACCTTTTGATCGAGCAAGCTTAACATAATCCTGCTTTAAGACATCTAAAACACTAGCCCTAGTTATTTTTACGACAAATGCTAGTAGGTATAATGATAGAGTGAGAGATGGAAGAATCAGGTATTTCAGACCTCCAGATCCTCCTGCTGGAAGAAGATGCAGTTGAACAGAGAAGAAAAGTATGAAAAGTAGACCAGACCAGTAAACAGGTATTGAAACTCCAAATAGTGAAAGAGAGGATATTAATATATCAGGTACCCTATATGCTTTCAAAGCTGCAATTACACCTAATGGAATCCCAATTATAATAGCTATCGCCATGCTTGCTGTAGAGAGAATTACGGTATTAATTAACCTAGGTATTATTTCTTGGATAACTGGTGCTTGACTTCTAAATGAGTAGCCTAAGTTGAGTGTGAGAAGGTTTTCGACATATTTTAAATACTGGATATATATTGGTTGGTCAAGACCAAGTAGTATGCGAATTCGCTCTACATCTTCTTCAGAAGCCATCGGTCCTGCAAAAATTCTTGCAGGATCTCCCGGTATCAATCTTAATAGGATAAATAAGAC
>CAZHBK010000173.1:0-2874 GCA_964530465.1 uncultured Nitrososphaeria archaeon
CCAGTTTAAGCGCTTAATGCCGCTCCACAACCTTAAATAGCTTGTAATCAACTTGCAATCTCAGCTATTAAAGGTTAACCGCGCATTAAGGTGATGTAGGGCCTTGAGCTCAAGAGAATATCCGTCAAGGCCGCTTGTGGGTGTTGGAGTGCTCGTGAAAATGGAGGGTAAAGTGCTGCTAGTTAAAAGGAGGTATGAGCCTGACAAGGGGCTATGGGCATTACCAGGAGGCCTAATAAACCTAGGTGAAACCGCGAGAAATGCAGCTATTCGAGAGGTCTACGAGGAAACCGGAATTAAGATTTCCATTAGCAGGCTAATTGATATAACTGACAAGATAGTCCTAGACGAGAATGGCAAGATAAGATTCCACTTCGTAATCATAGACTACGAAGGAGTGCCTGAAGGAGGAGCCATCAAAGTATCACATGAGGTTGAAGATGTCGGATGGTTTAGTGAAGATGAGCTCAAGAGGATGGAGCTATCAGAGACAACGAGAGAACTACTGGTTAAGGAGGGCTTAATTAAGGGTTAAGAAGGGTTATTCCAGCAACAATATCTTTTTCGCAATCCTTAAATTGTGTGTTTAATTATCCTGAAACGGTGTATTGCTTTGGAGGTTATAAGGACCAACGTCTGGTCAGCTGGCCCAGGATGCCATGGAGGCTGCGGCGTCCTCGTATATGTTGAGAACGGCAGGGTCGTCAAGGTTGAAGGCGATCCAGATCACCCATGGAATCAGGGGAGGCTATGCCCAAGATGCCTAGCATTTACCCAATACATCTACCACCCACAAAGGCTCCTATACCCATTGAAGAGAGTTGGAAAACGCGGAGAAAATAAGTGGGAGAGAATTTCTTGGGAAGAGGCATTTGACATCATAGAGAAGAAGTTTAAGGAGATAGCTGAGAAGTATGGCCCTGAAAGCATAATATTCTGCCAAGGAACTGGCAGAGACATTGGTGGCTGGATAAGCATACTCGCTTACTCCTATGGATCACCGAACTGGACAATGCTTGGCTTCTCAGGAAATGCATGCTATACGCCTAGGCTAGTCGCAATGTGGACTGTTGTTGGAGACTTCGTAGTCGCTGATGCAGCTCAATGGCTTGAAAAGAGGTATGACGACCCTGAATACGAAATTCCAAAGTACATAGTAGTATGGGGCCAAAGCCTTCCATCGACATGCCCTGATGGGTTTTACAGCCATTGGATTGTTGATTTGATGAAGAGAGGTTCAAGGCTTATAGTCATTGACCCTAGGGTTACATGGCTAGCTTCAAGAGCAGATCTACACTTACAGTTAAGGCCTGGAACTGATGGAGCACTAGCCCTAGGAATGCTAAACGTCATTATAAATGAAAACCTTTATGACCGAGACTTCGTAATGAAGTGGACAAACGCGCCATTCCTCGTGAGATGCGATACAAATAAGATCTTGAGGGAAAGCCACTTAAAGAAGGATGGTGATCGCTTCAATTACGTCGTATGGGACACATCACGTAATGCCCCTGCCATATGGAACTCCTACTCATTATCCTATGAGCCTGAAGACGTCAAACCAGCTCTAGAGGGCTATTATGAGGTTGAGCTTGCAGATGGGACAGGGGTCAAGTGCAAGACTGTTTGGACAGCACTCAAAGAGAGAGTATCAGAGTATCCACCAGAGAAGGTTGCTGAGATAACATGGGTTCCAAAGGAAGATATAATCAAGGCGGCTAGGCTATACGCAACGAATAAGCCATCAGCCATACACTGGGGCTTGCCCGTAGATCAAAGCCCAGCAGCTACACCAGCAGCACATGCAATAACGCTTCTATGGTGCATAACAGGCAATTTAGACATACCTGGAGGCAATGTGATAGCCAGATACGCATTTGACGTGGTCACATATCCATACCACTCAGGTAGAGTTGCAGTTCAACTGCCAGAGGAGGCTCACAATAAGAGGTCTGGTGCATGGAAATACCCATTGGTCATGAGGTCTAGAGCCTTAGCATCACCAGACACGATTCTAGACCAGATATTCACGGGCAAGCCATACCCAATAAAGGCTGCTTGGATTCAGACAAATAATGCATTGGCTGGCATGGCTGCTGAGCCTCAGAAGTGGGTTGAGGCTCTTAAGAGGCTTGAATTCGTCGTTGTAGTGGACTTGTTCTTAACTCCAACAGCTGTTGCATGCGCCGACATAGTCTTGCCGGCAGCGACATTCGTGGAGAAGAATAGCGTTAGATCTTGGTGGACGCCGCTAGAAGCCATAAAGAAGATTGTGACTGTTGGTGAGTGCAAGAGTGATGCTGAAATAAACTTGGAGCTAGCTAGGAGATTCAAGCCGGATCTCCCATGGAAGACTGTTGAGGAATACCTAGACGATGCCCTCAAGCCATCTGGAATGACGTTTAAGGAGCTATGCGAAAAAGTATGGGTAATGCCGCCTAAAGGCCACTCAACAAGGCCATATAGAAGGTATGAGAAGGGGCTTTTAAGGCCTGATGGAAGGCCAGGCTTCATGACCATAAGCAGCAAGCTAGAATTATGGGCAACATTCCTAGAGTGGGCAGGCCTAGATCCGCTGCCATACTATGAGGAGCCTCCATTTAGCCCATATAGCACGCCAGAGCTATACAAGGAGTATCCATTAATACTATCAACTGGAAGAAGATCAGCAGTGCTATTCCACGCTGAGCATAGGAATATTCCATGGCTAAGGGAAATTGACCCAGATCCAGTCCTCGAAATTAACCCTGAGACTGCTGAAAAGCTTGGAATTAAGGATGGAGATTGGGTTTACGTCGAGAACATGTTTGGCAAGTGCAAGAGGAAAGCTGTTGTCACACCGATAATCCCACCATGGATGGTCATGGCCCCACA
>CAZHBK010000174.1:0-2863 GCA_964530465.1 uncultured Nitrososphaeria archaeon
TATTAACGATATATTTAGTTCTGAAATAGACATGATTGCCGTGATTGCTTGCTACGCCAACCCTCAATATACATCCTCCTACATTCGTATTTAACACACCATTATACTCTATGTATGAGTAGTCAGCTTTATTTAAATATGCAATTCCAGTATTAGTATAGGTATCATCCGTCGTTAGACACCAATAGAAAGTACTATATATTTTAGTTCCCTGCCATGACCACTCCCTATCTGTACCTACCTTTCCATTAATGCTCCAAGGAGATATATCTGTAAATCCCCAGTAGAAGTCTGCTATGTAATAAGGCTTAATAGTATATAATGGCATTCCGTTATAAGTTGTTAAAGGATATGTAGCTCCGTACAATGTGTAATTACCATAATTAGTTCTATTATAAAGATAAGGCCTCAGAATCCTTATGACAGCTGTTAGATTCCCATTACTTACTGGATTAATCCATTCTAAAGTGTAATTCTTATATGATGCATAAACTAAGTAGTGATATTCTATATCACCTTCACGTTTATTAAGTAGGATTACTTCATAAGTGTCATATCCATTATATCTCCCGTTAGGGTATAGTCGGTATAACAATATATAGTATTCTCCAATTAATAATCTCCAGTCAATAAAATCTCTAATAACTCCATTGCCATAGATGATTTTATATTCAGAATTAGAGACGATTATAATGTAATCATACCCAATATACACTAGATTATTTATTAAGGATTCAGATATAGATGTCGAGTATGAGTCGGCGAAGCTATATATACACTTAAGTCCCACAAAGAAGAACCAATTAAATGAAGAAGAACCTTTACTGATTGAAACCAGCAGTCTCTTAGACTTAGTGGTTATAACTACAATATCCTTAGATGCACTCAACTGTACTGGATTACTGAAACTATACTCATACCATAAGTTGCCATAATTTATTAAGATATATCCCTCATCAAAAGTAAGTATCTCCGGATCTAAACCATTATATGATGATAGTAGATATAGTGAATCTCCGTTTAACGATACTGGAGAATTTAACGCTTGCTGATTTGAATTATTACTAGCTATAGTTACTGGGAATATATTACCCTTACTCGTAACTACATACATTTTTGAATTTTCATTATAATTTTTAAATGATATATCTATCTTACTACCAACGTCTATTGTTGCAGATTCCGGGATTAAGTGTACACCTGTTTCGTTGATAATCATTAGATACTTGACGTTTACTACCTGCTTACCTAAATTTTCAAGCCTTATTGATTTAGTAGAAGGATCATAGAATGCTTTTATATTCTCAGACGCTTTCTCAATATCAGTGATTTTTGATATTGATTCAGTAGATATATACTGTTCTCTTAACCTACTTATGTAATAGTATAGCGTTATTAATGATAATGCTAGAAATAACATTATTGAAAATGCTAAAATTGTGGATAACCCCCGTCTCTTATACATTTATCACACCCTTACATATCCTTCATCACACTTAAGCACGATATCTGAATTAGTAGAGACATTAGTGGTAAGTACTATCTTAGCAATCTTATGTGGTGGTATATAGTTAGACTTTACCCAAGTAGATTCATTAAATATATACATCTCATATGAAACTTGCGACCCGTTTACGTATATCGTAGATATATTCGCCCCTCTCCATCCATAGTTAAATACATATATAGTGGATCCATTTAGATGTATAACTGATAATTTAACCCCGGCAAGTTTGATTCTATCCTCATATATGTTTACTAATGAAAGTTCCTGTTCGGTTAGTGGACTCACTGAGTTAATATAAATAATAGGGATGAGAGAGAGTATTATAGCAAGTAATATTATTTGTGCGGTGTATGTTGATATTCCACTCTTCTTCATCACTCTATTGAAGCTTTTAATTTAATTACAGAGCCATCGCTTAAGTTCATTAATATGTTGACTACATCTCCTAACGTTAGCTGAGCGTTAGGTGTTACTGATACTGTTTTAGCTTCAGCTGGGTTTAAAGCTATAGGTGAGTTAATGCTGGCTATAGCGTTACCAGACTCATCATATATCGTCATACTTGTAATATTAACAGGTATATTTCCAGTATTCTTAATACTCAGATATAATGTATTACCCACTTTATATGCGCCAGTTAGTAGAACCTGCGGACTTTTAGTCCATGGTCCTAACAATCCCTGAACGCCACTATAGAGTAAAAGACCGACTGCTGATACCAATGCAATCATGATTACTACTTGTAGAAAGTGTGATATACCTCTCCTCTTCATCTAATCACCGTTAATACCAATTTACATAAGGTATTTAAGCCCCCACCATCTATTCGAAGTCTCAAATATCTTATAGAGTGATTTAAATAGGAAGTAAATATAATAGATATGGAGAGATATGAACTTAAGCGGTATTGCATATTTACCATTACATGATGGACCAGTCCCAAGATGGTTATTTAATAGAATGGTTAGATTAGGTGGTAGTATAATTAAAATAATAATTGATGAATATGGAACTAAGGAGTTTATAGATAGACTTAGTAATCCATTCTGGTTTCAAGCATTTGGATGTGTCTTAGGATTCGACTGGCATTCCTCAGGACTAACAACAGTCTTAACAGCTGTTTTAGATAAGGTTTTACCTACTATAGATTGCGGAGTATATATTGTTGGAGGTAAAGGTAAGAAGGGATTTAACACACCTATAGAAGTAATGAAGTATAGCGACCTAATTGGAGATAATAAAGCATTTCAACTATCTAAGTATAGCAAGCTATCTGCAGGAATAGATACTCTATTACTACAAGATGGATATATATTATATCATCATGCCATAGTTTTTGACGAAGATGGAAACTGG
>CAZHBK010000175.1:0-2859 GCA_964530465.1 uncultured Nitrososphaeria archaeon
CGCTTCATATATTCTGATGCTTTATTCCAACCCATATGTAGGATGCTATGGTAGTCTAGAGCATATACTCCGTCTCTAGATAGATTGATGATGTGATTTGGATTAGAGCGTTCTAATTCGGCGATAGATGCAATACCGCCTAATATAACTCTAACACCCTTATCCTTAAGTCTTAAAGCCCTAGAGTATAGTTTAGATGCTAGTAGTGGATCTACACTAACCCATTCATATAATGGTATTATTTTATCACATATGCATTCTACTCTATCGTAGAATGCCCTACCCTTATATAATCCCAGGATTCTATTACGTAGGCTAAATGTACTACATCCCCATAATGGTATTAATATATCTCCTACTTTGAAGTTAGGTCTTATAGAGTATGAATAACCTATTGTAATAACTATTTTAGCTCCTGCATGATAGAATGCACGCATGACTAGCAATGGTACTATTGAATATCTCTCCTCAAGCCAGAATACAAGTATATCTATATCTCTATAAAAGCCATATATATGATCTACTTTTAAATCCATTAAATACCTTCCTATATGAGCTTTCTTAACATGTTTAAGCCTCCTCCTAATGTAGTTGAATATAGGTCTACTACCCGATACCATTATTATCCTTTTAGGGATTTTAAATACTCCCAACGTACCAACATATATCTGAGCGATGACAGCTAAGTCTTCATATCCCGACATTTCCTAATACCTTATACTTATGTTAAATATTAGAGTGATGTCTGTAGATTAATTAGCTAGAGTCTACATAGTAGTATAATATCATCTATATCGCTTATGAATAGATATTTTAAATTAATCTAGCTATTATTAATTCATTGATGGCGGAGATATACTTCACAGATATTAAAGAATTCTACTATACTGGAGATTCTATCGAGGGTACTCTAGTCTTAGAGGGGGTTAGAGGGGTTAAAGCTAGGAGATTGCTACTTGAGCTTATCTGTAAGAGGTATTCGATTAGATATGTTAATAGTACAAGGCATGAGAGTAGCACTCGTGAAGTCTTGAATAGTATTGAGATTCATGGTAGTAAAGTGTATGATGTAGATAAGGCTGAGTATGATTTTAGGATTGAGATACCTAGGGATGTACCTCCAACTATTAGTGCTATGGATGTTGGTGTTGAATGGTATTTATATGCTAAGCTTGATATACCACATGCTAGAGATATAACTGGTAAATGTATAATAACTGTTTTCAATAGCTCCCAGCCTAGAGATCTAGATGTTAAGAGTATTAATCTAGAGAATGAATATCTAAGTCTTACCCTAGATAAGAATGTATTTGAATTCTGGGAGGATATAACCGGTGTATTCAAGCTATATAAGATACCATCTAGACTTAGAAGCATAGATATAGGATTAACGTTAGATCTCAAAGTTATAGTACATGGTAGTAATGTGGTAAGTGATGAGAGGATATATATTAGATATCCTAGGGACAAAATTAGAATTGGTGAGGAGTATGAATTTAAACTCGAGCCTCATAAGGCTAGACCAATAACATACTCTAGTAAGAATGTTGAATCTAACGTAGGTTTTATAATTAAATTGAATAGAAGGTTTGCCAGAGATATAGTTTTAAGAACACCTATATTCATATATCATGCGATTGAGAAGATTAGAGAAGCTATAGTTGAGAAGCCTAGTATTAGAAAGCCTATAACTCCAGAAAGTAAATTAATTGAAGAGATAAGAGAGCTTATGAGAGATGGTAAGGCTAGGGATGTAGTTGATATAAGGCTTGAATTAGGATTCAAATATGATACTGAAGATGTAATTAAAGCATGTGATAAACTTGTTGAAGAGGGATATCTAGAAGTTGTAGAGAGTGGGGAATTACTTAAGAAGTATAAAATTAAGAGTATGAGTTAGATATATAACTCACTTTTAATGACTATATAATTAATAATTATGATTATATGAGAGCTGTAGTTGGAGTTGATGGTTTTACATTTGATGCAGCACATTATACTAAGGGTGTTACTGGTAAGTGTATGAATATTCACGGACATACATTTAGACTATCTATTGAGATTGAGGGTGAGATAGATCCAAATACTGGAATGGTCATAGACTTTCTAATATTAAAGGATGTTGTAAAGAAGGTGATCTCAGAGTATGATCATAAATTTATAATTCCGGAGAAGGATTTAGAGAGGATTAAGATTGAAGGCCCATTCAATTATGAGTATAAAGCTATTAAGTATCCGGAGGCTACAACAGAGTATATCGCATTAGATATTGCTGAGAAAATCTATAAGGAGATTAAATTACCAGTAAGAGTAAAGCTATATGAAGGAGATAAAAACTATGTAGTAGTATGCTATAAAGAATGAATATTATAGGTCAGATCCTGCCGCATTCATCACTCTTCAGCCTCGGACAATATCATCATCCCCAAAATCCCAGAAAGTTATATAACGAATATGTATCTTTAAATTTTCGTAATGTCAAGTGTGATGTTTCTCTTAGATGCTATGAATGTAAGTTTTAGGTATTTTGATCATCTTTCTATCCATGTTGTTATTTTGTTTTTTGGTGTGTAGTATGGGCATTTCTCTGCTTCTCTACAGCTTTCTATTCCTCTTCTTATATAGCATATTCCACTACCGCCGAGATAATAATATATACAGTCGAAGCAAGATCTCACCTTCTCCCTCTCCCTATCTAACAATTCCTCATAAAACCTCTTTCTCTTCCTAGCCATAGCATACACTTAATGGAGAGGAATAGAGAGAGTATAGAGGGGGGTTAAAATACAGAATACAGAGTACATTGGTATGGATTAATCAACAGTATACAGATTAGATATATGGCTACCCCTTAGGGGT
>CAZHBK010000176.1:0-2831 GCA_964530465.1 uncultured Nitrososphaeria archaeon
TTGCAGATTATGCACTCAGAATTTCTGAATCCAGAGCTAAGCTTAAGATTACAGATATAGATGCAATAGCATATAGCTCTGGACCTGGATTAGGTCCTGCCTTAAGGGTTGGAGCTACTCTAGCTAGAGCAGTAGCATATAGGTATAGCATACCGTTATATCCCGTACATCATGGATTAGGTCATGTCGAATTAACAGCAACACTATTAAAACTCAAGGATCCAGTTATAGTTATAGTATCGGGGGGTCATACATCAATACTATCATTCAACTATGGTAGGTGGAGGACTTATGGAGAAACATTAGATATAACTCTTGGAAATCTACTAGATATGTTTGCAAGAGAATTAAACCTTCCCTTCCCGGGAGGACCGAAGATTGAAGAACTAGCTAGAAAGGGTAGTAAGTATATTGAGATGCCATATACGGTTAAAGGTAATAATGTTGTATACTCCGGACTATTAACATACGCTATAAAATTAATCGGAAAAGAGAGGATTGAAGATATTGCATACTCGCTTCAAGAGACCGCTTTCTCAATGCTTACTGAAGTAACCGAGAGGGCTCTATCACAATTGAGGAAGAGTGAGATTGGTTTAACTGGAGGAGTTGCATCTAATAATAGGCTATATGAGATGATGTCTATAATGGCGTTAGAGCATAATGCGAGAGTATATAGGCTAGAGCAGAAGTATAATAGCGATAATGGTGTTCAGATAGCTATAGTAGGTATGCTATATCTAAAGAGTGAATACCCTCCAACTCCGGTTGAGAAAGCTATTATAAGGCAGAGATATAGAATTGAGGAGGCTGATGTTCCATGGAGGAAGGGATAGATTTAATCAAGGTGTTGATTGAAAAAGGGAGTATATTAGATGTAGGTGCTGAATCAATCTTATATAAAGTTAAATTCCTTGGTTTTGACGCAGTATTAAAGTATAGGGTTAAGAAGAAGTATAGGATTAATGATATAGATCTTAAAATCCGTAGATTTAGAACTTATAGGGAGGCATCATCACTATATGAAGCTTATATATCTAATATTCCCGTACCTAAACTACTTTACGTTAATCTTAGTGAGAGTGTAATAATTATGGAGTATATATCTGGTTTAAGACTGAGGGAGTGGATGCTTGATAAGTCTGGAAGAGATGAAGAGTTAATATCGAAGATCGCATCTCGATTAGGTTATCTGATTGCTAAGATGCATAATATTAATATCGTACATGGCGATTTAACAACTGCAAATATAATATTGATTGGTTTGGAGTCTAATACACCTGAAACATACATATTAGATTTTGGATTAAGCGATAAAACTGAAAGTCTTGAAGCTAAAGCAGTAGATATAGAGCTCTTCTATAGAGTTTTGAAAGCTAGCCATACAGATGTAGCTGATACTTTCTTCAAATCATTTATAAACTCATATGTTAAATATGTTAGAGGAGCTAATGAGATAATTAGGAGATTTAATATTTTGAGAAGGATGGGAAGATATGTCGAGAGGAGAATTAGACGTCGAGATCAAAATTATAACAAGTAATAAGCATAAGTATGAGGAAGCAAGTAGAATACTTAAAGAGTATGGTATTAAGACTAAGTGGATCAATTTCTCAATTCCTGAATTACAGGCTGATAATGCATTGGATATACTAGTTGAGAAAATGAGTAGAGCTATCGAGATATTCAACCCACCATTCGTAATAGAAGATACTGCACTACATATACACGCCCTAAATGGATTTCCAGGACCGTATGCGTCATATGTATATAAGACTATTGGATTAGATAGTATACTTAAGCTTATGAATGGTGTTAAAGATAGAAGGGCTAAATTTATTGCTTATGGTGGTCTTGCTCTATCAAATACCATATTTAAAGTCTTCAAGGGAGAGTTGAATGGGGTCATTGCATATGAAAAGAGAGGTAATTATGGATTTGGATATGATCCGATATTCATTCCAGAGGGAATGAACGTAACACTAGCTGAGCTAACTATTGAAGAGAAGAATAAGATATCTCATAGAGGTAAGTTATTTAGAGCAATCGCAGAATATCTAACTAGTGAGGGTATAGAGTTAATTAGAAAATTGAATGAATAATTAAAAGATACTACTTGATATCAATACTCTACATTAAAGATTTATATTTAGATGATCTTCATAATTCAAGTTGTTAACATTTTTAAGGATGTAAGAATGAAAATGTGATTAGTATAGGGTGTCACTATGGCTAGGATGCATATTAGGCGGAAGGGTAAATCGCATTCAAAAAGACCTGTTGAGATGAAGAAACCAGAATGGCTACAGCTTACTCCAGAGCAGGTTGAGGAGATAGCACTTAAATTAGCTAAAGAGGGTAAGTATCCATCTGAGATAGGTATGATTTTAAGAGATCAATATGGAGTACCTACTTTTAAGCAGGTCACCGGTAAGAAGCTAACGAAATTCCTCGAGGAGAAGGGTATAAAGTATGAATATCCAGAGGATCTAGCTAGGTTGATTGAGAAAGCTAAGAGAGTAGCAGCGCATTTAAAGGTTCATAAGAAGGATTATAGGAATAGACACTCTCTAGAACTAATAGAAGCAAAAATACACCATCTAGCAGAGTATTATAAGAGGAGGGGTATTCTACCGAAGGACTGGAAGTATAAGACTATAATAGCCAAGATAGAGTAATCCTACTAAAATCTTGAATCTACGAATAACCTATTCGGTAATTAGATCACTATATCACTATATCTACTGCTTTAATCTCGATTTTAAAGCACATACTAGATATCTGTAATATAGAGGGAGTATTACGAGCTGTTATAAGTTATTAAGTTGGAT
>CAZHBK010000177.1:0-2811 GCA_964530465.1 uncultured Nitrososphaeria archaeon
ATTAAAATCTTATGCAGTATCTAAACTAAGTTTTATTTTCAGTAATCTAGATATATTTAATAGCTTACTCTATTCTACAACCTAATTTACCAAGTTCTGATATAGATTGCTACTTTAACACCCTTTTGAACTCCCACTCCCTCTGGATGGATATATCCAAGCTTAACACCTAATTTAACCGCATTATCACCGTAGAATATAATGGATACACAATCCTTGATTAAAGCTCTAATATAATTTTCGTCATCACTCTTCTCAACATACTCCTTATTCTTTAAGAAGGTATCTCCCTCTATAACCTCCCTATCATATATAGTTACAAACTTACCATAGTAGTGATGTTTTATATCAATATAATACACTGGTGGCATAATATCCCTCAGCGGATCGGTGGTACCGGTGATTCAGCACCACAGATCTCACATTTTAATATAAGATATCTACCTTGTTTAATTAACTTAGTATCATATCCACCACATACTGGGCATTTAACATATCTCCTTATAAAGTACTCTATAGTATTCTGTAGTGTCTGACTATCAACTCTAGTATGTAATACAAGTCTTCCATCTGATGGTGATGCTGGTGCTGCAAGCTCTCTAGTAATAAACTTCCTAAGTATATCTGGATCTCTATTTAAATATGTAGCAATCTCTTTAAAGTTTAAGAATATAGTTCTATTCTTGCCATGATGCATTATCTCAACTGGTGGTGGTCTAAATCTAGAGGTTACCTTCTGTACTCCAGTCTCAGGTAATATCTTATATGCTTCTTCAAGCATTCTTATATATGCTTCTCTAGAATGCATTTCTTTCATAATTCATCATCCTAAAGAAATCCTATTCATTAACTAAATTGAGTATGCTATAATATAAATCTAGATTCTAACATTTATGAATAGATCTTCTCGAATTATCTCTCCAGCAATTAACTAAAGTACTCCACATCCTACCTTATACCTCATACATAGTACTTTAATCCCCCTCTTAAGTCTAATTCTATGCTCCATACCTGACTGATATGATAATTTATATAATTGACATATACGTTTAAAATTCTTCAATACATCTCAAGCATATATATCCCTAGGTGTATAAAAATGCCCGTCGGAGTTATATGTGGTTCTGGTTTTGAGGAAATAGTCGAAGCCGTCAGGAAGTTTAAGATTGATACTCCATTCGGTACTGTATATGGTGCTGAAGCATTAGTAGGTGGTATAAAGACATACTTTATACCTAGGCATGGTTTTAAACATGAGTATCCTCCGCATAGGGTTAATTATAAGGGGAATATACTTGCATTGAAGCTTTTAAACGTAGATAAGATTATTGCAACTGGTGCTGTAGGATCACTACGGAGAGAGTTTAAACCCGGATCCATTGTATTAGTTGATCAATTTATAGATTATACTAAGAGAGCTATTACATTCTACGATGATATGGTTGTACATGTAGATGTGTCTAAACCATATTGTCCAGCAATAAGGAATATATTATATGAGGTTGCTAAGGAGGTCGGTATTGAGGTATTTAATGGAGGTACGTATATCTGTACTGAAGGTCCTAGATTTGAAACACCTGCTGAGATTAAAATGTTTAAAATGCTTGGAGCTGACGTAGTAGGAATGACTAATGTTCCTGAAGTTGTATTAGCTAGAGAGATGGCTATACATTATGGATTAATAGCGATTGTCACAAATTATGCTGCTGGAATGCAGGATAGAGTATCTCATGAGGAGGTTATAGAGTTAATGGGTAGAATGAGATCTAATGTATTTGAGATTATTAAGAGAGCTATTCCTAAGGTTGAAGAGATAAATGCATCTGATGACTGTACATCATACTCCGAATATGCAGCTAGATATATTAGTGGTATTAGATGGAGTTTCGAGTATATGAGGTGATGAATAGTGAATATGATTATCAAAGGAGGTATTGTGGTATCTGATAAAGTTTATCATGATGGCGCTGTAGTAGTAGAGGATAAATATATTGTTGATGTAGGATATAGAGATGAAATACTGCATAGGTATTCTAGTTCTGGATACGAAGTTATAGATGCACGTGATAAAATAATAATACCTGGTATTATAAATACACATACACATATTTCGATGACATTACTTAGAGGATATGCTGATGATTTAGAGCTTCAGGAGTGGCTCGAGAAGAAGATATGGCCTATTGAAGCTAAATTAACGGATAGGGATATTGAGTTGGGTGCTGAGTTGGGTGCTGTGGAATCAATACAGTATGGTGTAACTACTATATGTAGCATGTATCACTATTACAGTGATCATAATGAAGCAACTGGTACTGCTAAAGTAGGTCTGAGAACAGTAATGGCTACAGCGATATTCTACTGGAAGCCTGAAGAATCCCTTAAGAAGTTTAGAGATGCTGTAATGAGATGGCATGGTAGTTTTAATGGATTAGTTAGAATTGCTGCTGGACCACATGCACCATATACTGTATCACCTGAATTATGGAGGGAGACCATTGCTGTATGGAGAGAGTTAAGAGAGAAGTTTAATGATCGAGGTAGGATTATCATAACAGCACATATATTAGAGGATTGGAATGAGTATAAACTTGTTAGAGAGAGATTTAACGTAGAGCTACCTGATGGTAGTATGTATAAATACCTTGAAGATTTAGGAGTGCTATCAGATGATTTCTTAGCTGCACATTCGATACATATGAATGAAGTAGATTATATCGTTGCGTCTAGGAATAAAATTAATATCTCTCATAATCCAATCGCGAATTTAAAACTTGCTATGGGTATTGCAGATGTAGTTAAAATGTTAAG
>CAZHBK010000178.1:0-2809 GCA_964530465.1 uncultured Nitrososphaeria archaeon
GATTTGTTTCTGGTTCCTCTATCATTATTGTGGACCCTTCATCAGCTAATGCTAGTACTGTAAACATATAGACACATCTGTTGATACCTCCTCCCTCATTAACTATTGGTATTGTTTTTCCTTTCCTTATACTAGAGACAACTCTAGCTATATTCTGTGGAAGAGGACGACCACGTATATTTACATTAAATATTTCTTTTACACACTCTATAACATAATCCTCAGTATCAGGATCTATAGCCATTAATGTGATTAGTAATGCTTCATTAGTGAGCAATAATTTTTTAATATTGCCAATTACGGCATCTCTCTGCATTACCCCTATACTTACCTGCGGTTGTCTGAACATCGAAATAGTAGAAGGGACAAAGAATACTTTTTGATGCCACGTATTCACTAAGGAAATTATGGCTGTCTTTATGTTTTCAGGCACTCTTCCTCCAGTAGATGTTATACTTAAGTTAAAGCCATCCCAAGTACCAGCTAATGACCCCTCTTTTACCCTAATTGTTACACTTTGTGCTTGCTTCTGAGAATATGGTAGCGTTATTGTCTTTGTAAAGTAGGTTTCACTCTCCCCTACTTTAAGCCTAATATTAAGTACGATTCTTCTATCTCTTAACAGTTTAGTATTAAGAAGCATTTGAACTCCACCATTAATTATCTCCGTGACTATCTTTATTGGTCTATTACTATGAAATGCTACATCATTCCATGTACCCATGTTAAGGTAGCCATCTAATTGAAATAACCCTTCCAACGGTATACCTCCTTGAGCATTATAGAGCTTCTTAAGTATGAGAATTGATTGCAATATACTCGATTTACCAGAGCCATTAGGTCCTATGAGTACTGTTAAGGGCTTTAATTCAATACTCACGTTTTTTAAGCTCTTGAAGTTCTCTACATGAATCTTAGTTAGCATAATCCTGCTCCTCAATAATGTATTAACTTTATACTCTCTGAAATAGCTTATCACTATGGTGGAAAAATGAGTAATTATAAATTCATCAAAAGAAAGTATAAGTTCATTATATGCAATGAGGAAGACGAGAATACGCCAAGGAATGATACAAAGGTTCAAAGAATTATAGAGTATGCTCGTAAAAGCGTAGAGTACATGCTAATTATCATTAAGATAGTATCAGTAATCATCGAATTAATTAAACTATTACTCATGTCCATACCTTTAAATACGATCAAGAGAGTGATTTTTTATTAAGAGAGGAACCTGAAATACCTAAGGATTCATGTAATACTGATAACTATAGTGGGAAAAAAGTTAATGATTTATGATTAACTTATGGATGAGAGTCTACTCTGCTCTCCCACTCAATCATATTATATGAATATGCGTCATCAACCCATGAGAATATTATGTCTAAGTATTGATAATTACCTATATTTATAGAGCTCATACCGAAGCCTCGTGAATTAGGCATCACATACAGTGGTGCATGTTTGGTTGCATTCTCAATTATATGACCTGTAGCATTAAATCTAATGACCCTATACGTAATGTAGCTATTTGAAATAGCTGATCCAATGACATAAATCCTATTTGCAGGCTGTATAGCTGCGCAACCGACATATGGAGATAGTATTATGGAACTCGCTCCTTCACAGTCCCACGAATCTGTCGTTCCATCGGTATTGAGATTCCATCCTATATAATACCATAGATAGTAGTCCCCATCGCTTATACTATAAAAGCTATCAATTACGATAAGGTCTAAGATCCCGTTGGCATCTAGATCTGTTAACAATAAGTCTATGCCATAGTCTCCTATGCTACCAGGCACCCTATACACTCTACTTTGACTTCTCCAGTCCCATTCATGATCTAGTGTTGCAGTCACATCAAAGAGCACCATATAGTAAGCACGGGTCTCATTAGTGAACGATATTATTAGGTCAATAATATTGCTCCCATTTATATCTCCAAATACTGCGCCAATGTCCCTTACTCTACCAGGTGTTGTATAAATTGGTCTAAATGCATAAACTTGGCTAGGTGCCCCAGTTATTGGATCTAGATCCCATGCAACTCTTGCCCATATACGTGTATTGTCCTCTGAACTGTCATATTCACCCCATATATACACAATATCTACTCTGTCGTCTCCATCAAGATCGTGGGCAGCTACATCGGCTCCACTAACTGTATAATCAGGATATAAATCATATCCTCCATAAATTCTCGGATAATGCCATCTTAAACCTGCTATATCACCCCACCTTAAATTCCTCTTAATTCCTGTATACGCATACATGACCTGTCTAACATCTTTAGTAGTGGTATCGTTACGGCTCTTAAGCAAACTAAAACTAAGGCTCATAATATTGTTAATGAATTGGTTTTGGGGTATCATTTAGTTCTAAATAAAAGTGAGGTTAATGAGGGTAATTATATTCATCCTAAGACTAATAGAATTATCCATGGTTTAATGACGAACATTACAGATTACATGGGTTTGCTTATCATTAGGAATAAAAGTCATATATATTTGTATGTAATCTATAATGACACCTATATTAAGCAACTATACGTTAAGTACTTTGGTATTAATGAAACAATAATTAGGCTTGTTAAGAATCTGTATCAATTAGATTTAGAAGCCATTTTAAATAATAGCACAAAGATTTGGATCTCAAAAGGCTCTCACCCATATACCTCCATCACTTATAGTTTGTTACCCCATACCAGGGTATGCTCTCGTTTTATTGTTGCTTTTCTCCTGGTTTCTTGTTCTTTAGTGTGGTTGTTGTATGTGTATATGTTGTATTGTTTGGTATAGTGTGTTAGGGG
>CAZHBK010000179.1:0-2806 GCA_964530465.1 uncultured Nitrososphaeria archaeon
TCTTAATATTCTTCTCCTTAACCCAGGATCTTGGTAAGGATACTACAATTGTTGAATATCCAAGTTTTTGTACTTTTCTAATCTCCAAGTAGAATCACCTCATATTTTTTACATATATCAGTTTATATTTTCACTAACTCAACTAAAGTATTTTCCATAATAGTATATAAGGATTATATTTGTGTTTTTAGGATAAGTAATTTTAATCTCATTAGGGTTAAAAAATTAATCAATTTTGCTGTGAATAATATGTCTATTTTATAGAAAAAATTTTTAAATGGTATGATATTCCTATAGATTTTGGGGATTGAAGTATGACTGCTAAAAGGAGAATTAGTATTTTAATTGATGAGGATGTTTGGAAAAGATTTAAAGAGAAAGCTAGAAGTGAGGGATTAACGGCATCTACCGTGTTAAGACTACTAATCACGTCTTATTTAGAAGATAGAATTAAGTTTAAGGCTGTTACTTAAGCTCTCTTTTAGAAATATCTATCTAAGTATGTCGTCTGAATTAGCTGAGAAATATTAATCTACCTTATTCATATCCTTGGTTGTGAGAATATGTCATTTAAATTCTATTGCGGGAAATGCAATAGATTTATTGAATTAGATTATAGATATTTTAAGTGTCCTACATGTAATGCTCCATTAGATTTACATTTTGAAAGACCTGCTGAATTAGAAGCAGATAATTTAATCGATTATAGGTTTAAAGGTATTTGGAGATTCCATAGACTTTTACCACCGATATCTAAAAAGCTATCATTAGGGGAGGGGCTAACTCCGCTAGTTGAGAGAGAGTTAGAGGGATATACTCAATTATTCAAATTAGATTATTTAAATCCTAGTGGATCGTTCAAAGATAGAGGTTCTGCGATTGCTGTAAGTTTCGCATTAGATTTTAATATCTCTGATATATATGAGGATTCATCTGGGAACGCGGGTTTCTCAATCGCATTATATTCGAGGCATGCTAGTTTAACTCCACACATATATGTCCCTAAAGATGCACCGATTGAGAAGGTGAGAGTGCTTAGGATGCTAAATGTAGATATAAAGTTATGTAAGGATAGAGAAGAGGCATTTAATAAAGCATACTCCGATGCAGTAACAAATAACGGATACTACATCGGGCATTTATGGAATCCAATATTCATTGAAGGTTTAAAAACGATAGCTTACGAAGTAGCCTTAGATTCAAACTTCAAATCTCCAGATCATATATTCATCCCAGTCGGTAGTGGAGGACTATTAATAGGCGTCTACAGAGGTTTTAGAGAGCTATATGAGTATGGATTAATAGATGATATTCCTAAAATCCACTCTGTGGAGGCAGTCGGATACGTTAGAGTATATACAGCATTAAAGAGTTACGCATCAATAGACTATGAACTAAATGGTGTATCTAAGTATGCAGATGGGATTAGAGTTAAACACCCGCCAAGACTAGCCCAAGTTATTGAAGCTGTTAAATCTACAGATGGTGAACCACACGTAGTCAATGACAGTATGATTAAAGAGGCAATTAAAGCCCTTATCAAAATGGGGTTTATAGTAGAACCAACATCGGCTACTACATATGCAGCATATATTAATTCAGTTAAATATGGCATCGTAGATAGGGGAGAGAGATCACTAATTATACTAACTGGCTCCGGATTTAAAACAATAGCAAACTTACTCGATCTCTTAGGTTTAAAAAGTAAAAATAGGTAGACAGACGGGTCTTAACTAAGAGGGGGATAATTTAAACCAACAATTAATATGTCAAAACCTTTAAATACAAGCGATGTATGAATTGAATGGAGAGGCGTATCGTAAGTGAATAAGTATATTTTAACCCCAGAGGTAATTAGGAGAGGATTAGTAAGCCAGCTAGTAAAATCTGGAGATATAACTGGAGTCATTTATATACCATGGCATATCGTATCATATTTAAATGAAAATTATAAAGATGATAATATCGCTCGTGAGAGAATTCTTAATGAACTGGTTAGTATAAATAAGTATTCTAAGGATCATGGAGTTAAAATTGAGTACATTAATGAAAATGATAATATCCAGGATTTAGATTATTATATATTCACATTATCTAATAGGCTAAATGCTATAATCGTAACATCTGATTATGAAAAAGCTAAAGTATATGAGGCATTAGGAGCTAAAGTCAAACTTATATCTAGACCTATTGGAGAATTACCTCGCATAACTAAATACTTCAAGGAGGATATTATGTCTGTTCATATAAAAGAGGGAGTACCACCTAAGGCTAAGAAGGGTGTGCCTGGTGATTGGTCATTTATTGAACTAGATTCAAAACCTACGGATAGAAGAGAGATTGAGGAATTAATTGATGAAATAGTTGATTTTGCTAAAATCGATGATGAAAGCTTTATAGAGAGTGACGGTAGAGGCGTCACAATCGTACAATTAAGAGACTATAGGATAATTATCGCAAGACCTCCATTTAGCGATGGATATGAAATTACTGCGGTTAAACCTATTAAGAAGTTAAAACTCGAAGATTATAACTTACCTCCAGCATTAATTGAACGCTTTAAGAAGAGGGCTGAAGGTATTTTAATTGCTGGAGCACCAGGTGAAGGAAAATCTACATTTTGTCAAGCCCTAGCAGAATTTTATAAGAGTTTAGGGAAGGTTGTAAAGACCATCGAATCACCTAGGGATTTACAACTACCACCTGATATAACACAGTATAGTAAGAATTACGGTGATATAAAGGAGATATATGATATCATGTTGCTGTCGAGGCCAGACTACACGATTTTCGATGAGATGAGAAC
>CAZHBK010000180.1:0-2804 GCA_964530465.1 uncultured Nitrososphaeria archaeon
TGACAAGGTTATAGGCATCTATAGCTTCTCAAAGGCATATGCTATGACTGGATTTAGAATTGGATGGATGATAGCTAGAAGTGAGATTATTAAGACTATAGCTTCTAAAATGCAGTTAATACTATCTAACATTCCTGAATTTACTCAATATGCTGCATTGAAAGCATTAAGTAGAGAAGATATTGTTGAGAGGAATAGGAGGATATTTATGAATAGGATTATGAAGCTTTCAAAAGGATTGCGAAGCATAGGTTTTCAATTTATAGAGCCTATGGCTGGACTCTATATCTTTACTAGGGCACCTAAAGGATTTAAAGATGGATTTGACTTTGCTATTAAACTTTTAAATGAAGAACATATAGCGGTAGCTCCAGGAACAGCATTTGGAGATTATCCAGAATACATCCGATTCTCAGCATCCGTAGATGAGGAGCAAATAGATAACGTAATATTAAAAATCTCAAAATTCATAGAGAAATACTTATAAGCTTATTGTGCCCCCACACAGGCTAGCCTCTTCATCACGTGGATAACCCCACGCTCTGAGGTAGTCGCGGGTGGGGGCTCATTAAAAAATCTTATGAGTAAATTATAAAAGTTTTTTGAAGTGGTTTTCTTCGGGGAAAACCTTATGATATCGGTCTAAAACAGAGTTTCTTTCTCTCTGCATACCCATAAGCTTCTTCTATCTCATTCCTCCTTAACCTCCTATTTATATCTCTAAACTTTTCAGGATTTCTAGCAACTAAGTATTCGGGCCTATATTGATCCATTACATTCACTAATACATTAGGTATATTCTCAGCTATCCAATCAATTACTCTCTTAGTACAGCATTCTAAATGATTTGGCAGAACTAAATGCCTTATAATGATATTATCGCCGAAGTCATAAGCCATTTTATGATTCCTAGATACTATCTCGAAGTAATTCCTAACCCTACTAAGTCTTAAGGCACATTCATCAGATCCATATTTGAAGTCAGGAAGCCATATATCGATTAAATCTAATAATAACTCCATAGATTCCTTAGTTAGATACATATTACTATTCCATAGCAATGGTATATTTACATCCATATATCTCAATGATTCAATTATGACATGCATACTCTGATCTGGATTACCACCTACATAGTTTATATTCCTAGCACCTCTACTTGCTAAGTTGACTGCAATTCTAGCTAATACTTCAGGAGTTACAGATTCTCCATTATATGGATTCTGACTTATATCCCAATTTTGGCAGAAAACACACTTAAAGCTACATCCGGTAAAGAATATTGTACCTGACGGCACTAGTGGAGCTTCCTCACCTAAGTGTAAGAATGCTGTAGCTACTCTAACTGTAATATCTAAACCACATATACCTCTCTTACCCTCCCTACGCATAGCGCCACATTTATGCTCACATAATCTACATGGTGAAATCATTCTATCAACTATCTCAATTTTCAAATCTAGAAAGGATCTTTCTACCTCTGGATAATCATCTAAGTCTTCAACACCCTTTTTTATATTACTCCACCTATTTAGAAACTCTTTTCTAAGTTCATTATGTATATCCCATAGAATATCCTCACTTAATCTAGTTAAATCCCCATAGTCATTAGGTATTGGAATTCTCTTAACAATTCTATATTTAGCTGGTCTCTCACCTCTCATAACTTTATAATACCAGTCTAGTCTCTTCTTAACTTCATCATACTTCCATACACTTAATGCATCAGGCCTAACTAGATACGCATACAAGACTTCACTCATAAATTCATCTCCCATTAAAAATATTTTCAGTAAGCGATTTATCAAATGCTAATTCTGTTCTAGAGCTCTTCTAAAATGCTTATTAATCTTCTTTAAATTATGTATTGCCTCAAGAGTATCTACCTCTGGTTCGAGAGAGTATTCTAGAAAGACTCCCGTTCTTCCAAACTCATCTCTTCTAGATAATATCATAACTCTCTCCTTAACTATTGCTTCTGAAATACCTAATAGTCTGGCTACATATCCCTCCCTACCTATGATGCACTCCCCATAGTGGCCATAGTCTGTAGGTTTTATTAATATTAGTCTCTTATCAACTCCGGGAACTCTACAGCCACTGATAAGTCCATTGTAGTCTACTAGCCCACCAAACTTATAGAATTCTGCCTCCCTAGATTTTAACGATCTAAGCGGCATACTTACAAGCTTTAATCCATCTATATCGAACCATATATATAATTTAGGTGTGTAAGTAGGTGTTGCTTGAACGATTACTTTCTTACATATCTCGAAGCCATCCATCATATAGATACTCTCTATTATTACTGGATTTACAGGCTCAAGTAGTATAATATCAATATCACTGTCTTTCTTAACATCCCCCCTAGCTAAACTACCATATACATATGGTTTAAAACCTCTTTTAATTAAAGGCTTCATTAAGTTAATTGCTTCAAGTCTCAACTTCCTTAGAAGGCTCCATCTATTCGAATCATATCTAACATCTTCAACTTGCCCCGGTTTACAGACCATAATACATCCATGATATTTCTTAGAGGTAACAGTCTAATTAATAAGTATTATACAGCCGTAAGTACTGTCAATGAGTATTTACATCTATGAAAACTCGTTTTACATTTAAATGTAACTACGAATACTCACTCTATTATTCATTCAATTGTGAATACTTTAATTAGTATGTTCTCCTAATCTATGTGGTTGATGGATTATGTGGCGTTGGAGAGTTAGAGCTAGAGGCAGAGGTAGACCAATGAAACCGAGATATATCTCATATCTACCGCCAACACCCACAATACTTGC
>CAZHBK010000181.1:0-2754 GCA_964530465.1 uncultured Nitrososphaeria archaeon
GTATTATATGGTGAACCCCTTACTTTAAATAAAATTACAGCATCTATATTAGCTGTATTAGGTATATTAGCTCTATCTAAATCAAAGAGAAAAAGATTAATTCATACAGATGATTACGAGAGATCAAATATGTATAAAGGGTTAGTATCATCTATACTATGTTTATTATTCTGGACTATTGGTCAGACATTATTAAAACCAGCATTAATATACTCTGCTGGTGTACTTAGTGTCCTCAACGTTAACCTATATAGAAGTGTAGGGGGTTTGATTATGCTATTAATTTTAGCTAGATTTTTAAACATTAAAGTTTCAACATTCGATAAAATTAATCAGATTAAGGTCTTTATTTTTGGTATTTTAGATATCGGTATAGGAACATTGCTATACATTCTTTCAATTTACTTCGTTGGATTAAGTATAACCGTAATATTGACTTCTTTAACACCCGTACTCACTCAATTCTTTTCAATAATTAGTGGAAGGGAGAAAGTATCAATACTCGAATTCTTATCGGCACTTTTAATAGTCATATCTATAGCATTATGTATTTATGCTTAGAGTACTTAAGGGAGAATAGATGTTATGATAATTGTTTCAATTCACTAGTGGAGGGAGATATATCATATAGTTGCTGCCACTTCTTACTGTAAGAGTTTTCCTGAAGTTTTATATACCCGTTTTAGAATTAAACTAATAATGTTCTAAGCTGTTAAAGCTAAAAGTTTGATGGTGTTAACAGATGGTGAGTGTGAAGGATATCCCCCCGGATATATTTATAAGAGAGCTAACTAAGTACATAAAGGAGAATGTTAAGGAGGTTAGTCCTCCTGAATGGGCATTTTATGTTAAAACTGGAGTATCTAGACAGCGTCCGCCGGATAATCCTGATTGGTGGTATGTTAGGGCAGCGTCAATTCTTAGGAAGTTATACCTGTACGAGCCGTTAGGCTTAGATGATTTAAGAGCTATGTATGGAGGTAGAAAGGATCGAGGCGTTAGACCGGAGCACTTTTATAAAGCAGGAGGAAGTATTATTAGGAAAATTTTGCAGCAATTAGAATCTGCAGGCTTAGTTAAAAAAACCGAAAAGGGAAGAGTGCTTACTCCCAAGGGTAGAAGCTTACTTGATAAATTAGCATATAAATTATGGAAGGAATTAGATATAAAGCCATGGTGGGAGATGTATAGGTAACTTTAAATTTATTAATGTATTTAAATACTTAAGCAGGAAAAATGATTAAAATATAACTTTCCAGTACTGCAATTATATAGTGCTATAGTATTATATGATATGTGGTATATTTTGATTATTACGCTTAATAAAGGTGTATGATTTATGGCGAGAGTTAAAACATATGCATTTAAGATGCATTTAGCACATGAGCTAAAGAGTAATAGACCCGTACCTATATGGGTAATTGCTAAAACTAGTGGAAAAGTTAGGACTAACCCTGCAAGGAGACACTGGAGAAGAGTTAAACTTAAGCTCAAAACCAAAACCTTTTTCAAATAGATTACTCTCTTTCCTTAAAGGTCGAAAGTTAGCAGTATATCATGTTTTTCATTACTTTAAAATTACTCTCTATCTCATTTAGTTGATTTAGTCCTGAAACGCTTAATTAATTCCTTAACATATAACGTAAGTATTAGGAATCGATGCTTAATGTAAATATTTAAGAAGGTAGAAAAGCATAAGTGAGCTATATACGGTGGTTAAGTATGAGTGAGAGTAGCGAAAGTGTAAAAAGTAGTGAGCTTAGGAAAGAGGAGGGGTCACTTATAGAGGGGGAGATTGTTGAGGAGAGAGTATACATAGTGCCGATATATAAGGCATTAAGAAAGTCTAGAGGCCTTCATAGAGCTAAGAAAGCCGTTAATTTCTTAAGGAAATTTATAATTAGGCATATGAAAAATCCTAATGTAAAAATTAGTCCAGAGGTTAATGAGATTATATGGAGCAGAGGTATTAGAAACCCGCCTAGGAGGATTAAAGTTAAAGTAGTTAGAACTAAGGAAGAGGAAGTATGGGTTTTAAAAGCAAGAGAATAGGTGATATTCCTAGTTGATAAGGATAAAGATCTTCGGGGTCGATAACGTAGGTCTATATGTAAAGGCAACAAACAAATACTTCATATACCATTCATTAATTCCATCTCATAAAGTCGGTATTTTAAGAAATGAGTTAAAGGTAGAGCCTATTCCTGTTCCATTAATAAATACTCTAATAATAACACCTTTTATTGCTTGTAATTCAAATGGAATTTTAATTCCAACGCTATTTGAGGAGGATGCATGTAATAACTTAAAGAAAGCTGCAAATCGTCTAGGCATTAATTTTCAGATTGTTGATATAAAATATAATACGCTTGGTAATCTTATTCTCGCTAATGATAGAGGGGCAATTGTATCTCCGATTATACCTCAATCAATTAGGCGAATTATATCTGATACTCTCGATGTTGAGGTTGTGACAGGAACATTAGGTAGATTTTCATACGTAGGATCACTTGCCGTAGTTAATAACTACGGTGGTGTTATAACACCTATCGTGAAGGATGATGAGATTAATCTAGCTGAAGAAGTATTAAAAGTATCTCTTTTGAAAGGGACTGTAAATGGAGGAAGCGAATTCATTTCTAACGGATTAATAGCTAATGATAAAGGAGTCATAGTTGGTAGTAAGACGACTGGTAAGGAATTAATGATAATAACTCAAGCACTTGGAACATAGCTATTCGACTTATATATCAT
>CAZHBK010000182.1:0-2749 GCA_964530465.1 uncultured Nitrososphaeria archaeon
TTAGAAAATTCTATTAATAAAGTTAGCATTCCTTTTAATATCCTCTTCTTTTTAAAAGAGTATAAGATTATGGAGATTACTATAAGGATAATTAATATAATAAGGGTTAATGGTGAAAAGGCTAACTAGTGTATATACCTTCTACATATTCCTCTAGGGCTTTCGCCAGCTCCTTGCTTATTATCTTGACGGAGACCTCATGGTTGTAGCATAGCCCCGATTCCGTCCAGTTATGCGATCCTAGGTACACGATTTTCTCATCGATGATCACGATCTTCATATGATCGGTTTCCGTATCATTGTCTAGGATCACAGTTATGTTGTGAGCCTTTAGATAGTGGTATGTCTCCAGGTTCTCATCAAGATAACCCCGGTAGGTCCTGTATTCCAGGATTACGGTTATATTTACACCTCTTTTCCTAGCTTCCACAAGCTCTCTGATCAAGTCGTTCGCGTAGTCAACCGGATCATCTGGATCATAAATCATAAGGTACATAGCCACTACTATCGAGCTATTAGCCCGCCTGAGATCCTGAATCAGCGACTTGTAGTACTCCATGTCCTCAAGGACGTAGACCCCCCACTTAAGCATGGACTTAAACTCCTCAACCTCCTTTTTCAGCCTCTCGATCTCTGCCAGTAGCTTAGCGATTTCCTCTACCTCGATATCAGTAAGACCATAGTTACCGATTGCAACAACTCTAAATGGCTGATCCTCCCTATCTAAGACATACCTAAACTCAAACGGATTGGTTTCTCCAGGCCATAAGTTATAGATCTGGTCTACGTGATACTCCCTTAATGTTCCATCATCATTAAACACGAAGAGGAACACATAAACCTCAGGCATCGACCTATTACTAATGTTAGTTACGTTTCCAATCACGTCGTAATGCCTAACGACCTTTAGATCTGTTATATTCAAGCCACCAAACACCAAGCCGACTCTCTGCAAGTACTCATACTTCTCCATTAGCTCCTGATAATCCTCTAGTAGCTTCTGGTACTTGCTCAAGAGCGCTTGATATGTGGCGTTAAGTCTGCTATAACATTGGTTTAACGTTATATACCTCTCTTCAAGCCTACCGTACCTCGCCTTAAGGTTATCATATTCAGCTTTAAGCTTGCCAAGCCGTAACTCTAGCTCTCCAGCTCTTGAAGCCCCAGATCCATATCCCAAAATATACCCTAGGATTAAGATAGCAATTAGGCATAGAGCTAGTTTCCAACGCCCCATCAGTAAGACTTTTAATCTAATGCCTTTATTATCTTTTCAAAATCAGGTCGTGCATGCTTAATTCAAAAGATAAACCAGTTTAATCTCACGCAGGAAGTGAAGTCTTAACATTAATCATAGGGTTTAGGCTGGTGATGGAGTCGCCGTAGGCTTTGATAGGAAATTGCTTAGGGGTTTCGAGGTCGAGTATGCGCCAAAATACTATGTAGACTAGGTAATGAATTGCTTAGATTCCTAGTTTTTAAGTAGTATTGGCATGCTGTGAGTGTAACTCATATCATATTTTAGTTTATTATATGTTTTAAGTATATGTTATATGAGTGTTGTGTTATGGAGAGGATCGGCTATCTTAGGGAGGTTAGGCTTGGAGGTAGGATTGGTAGGATCCGCCCTATTGAAGTGAAGCCTTATGGTTATAAGGTTGGAGTTAAAGCTAGAGAGTATAAGAGGTAGGGAGATTACAGTTATAGCACTCGTCAATAGTAGTTATGAGGTATTGAAACCCGAGCTTCTAATCCCGGCATCAGCGGCATGTGATTTAGGCTTATATCCATCACTACCTCAAGGATCTGAAGTGAGAGAGTATGTCTTAGCTGATGGAAGTAGGACTAAGCTTATTAAAATACCCAATGCTCTTAAAGTAAGCGTTATCACAGAGGATAGAGTTGTAGGCCCTGTAGGATGTGATGCTGTAGTCGCTCAGAAAGCAGAGGAACCATTAATAAGTGATAAACTAGCCGATGCACTACAGCTAGTCGCACTAGCCATAGGCGAAGGACTATGGTGCTTCAAAGACGAACTAGGTGAGAAGATTAGAAGAAGCAAGTAAGTAAATTAGAGGCATTAAATCTATATTCTTAAAAGTGATGAGATATTATCTCAGACCGATAATCACATTAAGAGAATCTTAAGAAAGGCTGGGGCTAATATTGATGAAGAGGGTCAAAGATTTATATAATTTAACTTAGAGGATTAAAATTAAGAAGAAGATTAAAAAGATTTAACAAGATTACTGAAAGTATTAAACCCACTGAAACCGGCTATTCTACTGAGTCTATATGGGAGGATCGCAAGATCCATTGATGCATCTCCTAAGTTAAACATATTGATAAAGAGCCTAATTAGAGAAATATCGGGAATACTTTCTAAAAAGCTACATAATCATAACGTTAGGGATTATTGAAGTTGCAAATTTAATATGTAAGAGTTCTTGAAAGTGAGTTAAATAGAGATAGTGGATATAGTTTATTCAAGGCATTCATTGAAGAATTTAATGGTAGTAAATGAAAGAGAACTCCTAGGTGATGCCTATAAGATAAGATTAAAATATAAATGCGCAGCATACGACTTCCTATACATACGGGAGAATTAAGGAGTCTCATTCCACTTTTATCGCAAGACTATCGAGTAATTTTCTAACTAACAAAACCATTTAAAACAAAATATGCTAACAAAAAACTATTCATATCTTATACCTTCTCGTGGTTTTTAAGATTCTTTTTTACATAATAA
>CAZHBK010000183.1:0-2732 GCA_964530465.1 uncultured Nitrososphaeria archaeon
CTATAAGGTTATGGATGAAGTCCTCGACCACCAGGAATTCTCCCTGGGGGATGAGATTGGGGCGGAATTCGTCCATTCTATACGTTTTATCTTAATAGCAGCTTCAGTCTAACTTCTTATGCTTCTTTTCATTTCAATTCTTATATATCTAGACAGGGCTATTTAAGAGTAGTTCACAAAAGATATATTTAAATAATGATGAACTCAAAGGAAAAGGAGTATAATTGGTTTTAATAAAATACGTATATGAGTGTGATAAAACTTAGTTATAATCAATGATGGAAAGTGATAATTGCAATGCTATATTAACGAATAGCCGGTAAGCAGACTGGATTTATTAATTGCTAATGCTAACATTTTATTTACACCATCTTTAGATTTTATACTATAAAAGTGAGATATTAACTGCAAAAAACTAGGTGTCTCCTTTGCCTAGAATACAGTTAAAGCAATTACCGGATCCAGATAAGCTTAAACTTATAAAGAGACTTGAAGATATAGGTAAGAAGAAACTTAGGCGTGATCTATATGATACCCTTCTATATGTTTTATCCAAGGATTTACTCAGTAATAAAGAGTTCTTAAGTAGATATCTACTGTTAGCTGCTGTACTTGATCAGCAGGCAGAAACAGGGAGTGCCCGTGATACTGTTATTACTATATATAATGAGTGTGATGAAGACTTCTTTCTGAATCCTGGTGTATATGTGAATAAGATTTATGATCTATTTGAGAAGGTAAAAGATGTTTATAAAGTGAAGAGTAGGGTTATAAGGATGAAGAAGGAGGGGATGTTATTATTAAGACTCGGTGGTTATCTATTAACACTAGTTAATATTGAAGGTAGATATAAATCACTCGTAGATTATCTTATGCTGTTTAAGACTCCAGAAAGCCTACTTAATGGCATACTTAGTGATGTATTACTTAGTGGACTCTTCTATGAGAAAGCTGCTAGGATGTATGTTGGCTGGGTTACGCATCCAGATCTCTATATATCAGTGTATGGAAGAATACCCGTAAATACCATACCCATGGTAGTTAATGGTCATGTATGTAAGGTTTTCGCTAGGACGGGTCTTTTAAATAGTGTACTCATAGAGGATGTAGAAAGACCTATAGTTAAAGCTGAAAATGAGAGGAGAAATATAGAAAGACTAACTCGTAGATATTATCCACAAGGAGATTTCTTCATGATAGATTACGGAGCATTTTACATAGGTATAAAGTATTGTGGTGAAAAAGATCCTCAATGTAATGAATGCCCTATCAATGAATTATGCTTAAAGAATACTACCGTACGTGCTTATTAAGCTAATCTTAATAACTCATACTCTATTATACTTCACATATTTAACTAACATAGGATTCTTTTAGAGCGCCCTTCTAACCATACAACTTAATAGTGATGCTGATAAATAATAGATATAAGTTTAATCTCATACCTTACAAGATGGATGATGTCATATTCGATAGCATATTATTTCTTACTGTAGTCTTTATTCCTTTTTCACTAATTAAGGACAATTTTAAAAGCAAAATTATATGTAAGTATATAGTGGATAGAGGTAAGAGTGTATGAGTATAGTCTTACATATCTTCTTAGAATTTAGGAGAATAAAAGAATTTATAAAAGAGAAGTATGAAAAAATGGTTAGCTCAATACTTAATATAAATTGTGACTCACCATCGGTATTACATTTTAATGAAATCTCTTCTTATTTAGCTGAGACCTCTAAACGATATACCACTGTAGGAGGTGAAATCTATGGTTTATATTAAAATTGTGTTTGGCGATGCAAGAAATATGAAAGAGCTACCTAGTGAATCCGTACATCTTATTGTAACTTCTCCACCATATTATAATGCTCCATTCGACTTCCCAAACCTCTTTAAGAGTTATGATGAATACCTCGATTTACTAAGAGATGTCGGTAGGGAGTTATTTAGAGTTCTTAAACCTGGTAGGGTTGCCTGCTTTGTAACACAAGATGTTAGAATTGAGGGCAGACTCTATCCCATTGTCGCTGACTTAATTAAAGTTATGGTTTATGAGGTTGGATTTAACTATAGAGATAAAATTATCTGGAGGAAACCTGAGGGATATATAAGGATTAGTCGTAGGAGTGGTGTATTAATTCAACATCCCTATCCAATGTATTATTATCCAGATAATATCTATGAAGAAGTAGTAGTATTTCAGAAGGGCAGATTCAACTACGAGGATGTACCTAAAGATATTAAGGAGAAGTCTAAGATAAATATAGCTAGATTTCAGACTGAAAAATGGTATTTATCCGTCTGGGATATAAAGAATGTACTACCTTCTGAGAAATGGAGTAAGTATACCGCTGCTTTTCCAGAAGAACTCGTTGAGAGACTTATAAGGCTATATAGTTATGTGAATGAGACAGTTCTCGATCCCTTCCTCGGGACAGGAACTACTTGCGTTGTTGCCAGAAGGTTGGGTAGGAACTGTGTAGGTTATGAAATAGACTTAGAATTGAGGGAGGCAATAGAAGAAAGGCTAGGTGTATGTATAAAAACTTTAGCCAACTTCATGAAACTCAATGAACAAGGAAGGATAGAGATTACTGTTAGGGATGACGCTAGGAGACTTAGGACTAAGCTTAGGAAAGAAGTAGAGAGGAAGTTAAGGGGTAAGAATAAAAATGAAGGATAGCATCATTGCTCCTTAAGTACCTATATAGCTCTTGATAACCGCTAATGCC
>CAZHBK010000184.1:0-308 GCA_964530465.1 uncultured Nitrososphaeria archaeon
CTTCCATACTATGCAAAACCCCTCGTACAGCTAACCCAAACGGAAGGCACGCTAAGGAATTATCCTTATTGTTTTTTAGTTCAAGTAATGGAGGTGATATAATGTATAAATGTTACGTGCGATTGCCGAAAATATATGAGGGGGTGGTATAGCAATGCCCTTGTATCTTCCCCCGATCTCTCGAGAGATCTGGCAATATGATAGGAGAGTCGAGAACGTCGAGATTCTCTTTAACAAGTCTACAACATCCAAAGAAATATACCGTACAACACACGATCTCAATGAAGGCGATACAGTTAGAGCTAAGA
>CAZHBK010000184.1:318-2694 GCA_964530465.1 uncultured Nitrososphaeria archaeon
GTGTATAATCAGGGGGAAAGAACCGCTTGCAACATGGGGAACAGAAACTATATTAGAGTCAGGTTTCGATCCATCAAATATAAAGGACTACAACGATAATACGTATACGTATCCTGCTACCGATTTAAGTGCAGGAGAAGGTCGAGATCTAGTCAAGTGGGACTTAGGCGATATATATCCTTTAGCTGTGCGATACAAATTATATTCAGACTTGTATAATTATGAGGTATATATACAATACAGTACGGATGACGCCACATATGAAACTTTGGTAGTAGCAAACGGAACATCACCAAATGGGACTGCGTTTGTAAATGCAAGATACTTAAAGCTTCACGTACATAATGCGAAATCGGAGTCTGCTCCAAGAGGAGGCTTTAGATACTATACAGTTGAACCATACATACTTCAACCACTACCTTTAGACTTTAAATATACACTTACTGAACCATATGCTCATGAAATCATTCTTGTTAAAGATACAAGTGATCGTGCAAATGCCTTTCTTGCTATTATTAGAGAATTAGCTAGGGTGATCTAGATGAGAAGAAAAATTATTGATGGTAAAGAGGTTATTGAATTTGAAGATGATAAAGAGAGGGCAGATTATATTGCTAAAAAGATTAAAGAGAGTATTACAGATGACATAAAGGAGATTAAAGAGCTACTAAAAGAGATAAAAGACTTACTGAAATTACATAAATAACCATACTACCGTTAGAGTAGAACATTACAAACCGTTCACATTATCTCCGATCTCCAATATACATAACATTAATTCACTAAGTGTATTTATTATAAATCATAGCTATTTCAGGAATAAATAGATCCTAGAAACAATATTTACTATATAGGTGAATATCATGTGGTATAGATGGGATTTTATGCCTAAAGTACCAAGCCTCGAAGATAGTAGCTCATGGACTGCAAAGAGATTCACTTCAATAGCATTGGGAAATCTTCTATCTCATAGACGGAATTGGATTAAGAAGAAGATGCAAGAACTAGGAATTAAAACTCCTAAAGATGCAATTGAATTCGGGATTAAGGAAGTGAAGTATCCACTCTATATGGGCAAACCAGATGACCTTCACGTGTGGAATGCGTATCATGGGAAGAATTGCTTTAAGGTAATGAAAGATTATTGGGATAGTTGCTTTGACGTAATGATGGAAGTAGTATTATGCAGAAGGTTTAAATGCACGCCACTATCGGATTGTGAAGGATCATCAATATATATTGCTGGAATGCTTAGAATCCTAAACGTGGAATGTTATGAGGTATTCGGAGAGGTATATAGGAGTGATAAGAGGCTTGGCGGTCACGGATGGCTCATAGCTAAGCTGGAAGATAATAAGTGGCACTTAATCGAATCTACATTAGATACCCCACCAGAATATCCAGATGGATATCCAGTTATAGATGTTGATGGAAATGATTGGACTGTAGGCAATTTAAGGTATCACGGATGGCTCAGATTTACGGAAACAATATATGAGGAGTGGATTGAAGGCGATGCTAAAATGAATGGAGGGAAGAGATTAGACGAATATGTAAAGCTTACTAGGAAGGATAAGGAGAGATGGATTAAGTATAAGGCAATACATGAAGAGTGGAGAATTCCAACTAAGCCAAGTGTTAGGAGAGGATTATTAAGCAGGCTCAGATGGAGAAAGTAATATGAAAAATTCTATACTGGTGTTAATCTCCCTCATAATCAGTTTATTTATATTATTTTTCTTTGGACTTCTTACAGCTTTAAAATCAGGTTACAACCCATTACTTTCATCCATCGGATTGGCAATTCTGATAATTGTGATGGTAATCCTATTGGCAATCGCACATGTTCTAATCGAAATATCAAGATTGAAGAATCACAGCATTTTACCGCCCCACTTGACGTTATCTTAATAACCCACTTTTTTATTATTATTACCCTCATCATATTCCACCTACTACTATTAATACCAACTTTAATATTTAAACATTACCTACATATGTAAACAACAAACCTACAAACAAACAAAACCAACTACTAATACAACTACCAACTAATACCATACCACTAACACAACAACTAATACAACTACAACTACCAACTATTATACTACTAACACCACTACTAACACCAACTAATATACCACTAATACAACCAATATCAATACCAATACTAACACCACTAATACAACTAATACCAATAACAACTAATACACCACTACTAATACCAACTAATACACCAATACCACCACCATCATATACTACATACTTTCAACATTCAATTACAGCAACATACAAAATTATATGATCTACACCACAATCTATACCATCATCTATACCATCAACAATAGCACTATCTAATGCATCGAACTCATAGAG
>CAZHBK010000185.1:0-2690 GCA_964530465.1 uncultured Nitrososphaeria archaeon
AGTATATACGGGCTTGCATGATGATAGAGTACATCCATCACATGCATTCAAATTCGTTGCTAAATTGAGAGATCTAAATGCACCAGTATACTTAAGGACTGAGAAGATGAGTGGTCATTTAGGTGCATCCCCAGATGTTAAATTAAATGAATATGCAGACATACTAGCATTTATATATAAGCATATCGTGTATGATCAAGCTTAATACACAATATACTTTATACTATATATTTGATGGATTGGGCTGAAGCCTACAAGAGACTAGTCGATTTCATAGATAGATACGATAAGGATAGAAGTTTTAGATTCGAAGGTGATTTAAGAGATAGATTTTATAGGTTAGAGGCTAGAGTTAAGAAGGCTGTAGTATATGAAGCTGTAGGTGGATTATTGAAAACTGCATTTGAGTGGGTTAGATATTTTAAAGAAGCTATTGAAGATATTAAAGAGTTGAGTGGATCTAAAGAGGTATTACTTTCTAGAGAGCTTAAGAGCTTTGTTGAAAACCCATATCTACATCTCACGAAAAAGATTATGTTCTACCTTCATGATGCCTTAAGAAATGTCATCTCTATGGATGAATTTAAAGAGAAGGCTTTTGCAGCAGTTAAGACTTCATTAAGGACTAACATGAGGACAATATACCAGGATTGGATAATTCTAAACCTACTATATTTAATCCTTAAGGATGGAGGTATGATTGTATATCCTGAGAATAAAGTTATATCACTTGAGAGATCTAGAGCTCAGAGGATAGGATGGATACCCCCCAATGTAGTTGTTAAAGTTAAGGGTTCGAAGTATCTAAGTATATTTATTGAAGCTCCCAGACCTGTTGGATGGGAGGATTCTAAGGATTTAAGGAGGATCTGGAAATTATATACTGCATTGAGACCAGATATAATGGTTTATAGCGGTAGAGTTATGAATATATTCCAACCTGATTCAGACCCCCCAATTAAGAAGCCTGATTTAATCATTGAGGTTAAGGAATTACATGATTGGTATGCTAGGATTAGAGAAGTTAGAGGTCCATTTGCAAAACCACTAACTGTTGAAGAATGGAGGAATATGTGGATTGAAGGTTTATGGAGTGGTCTCGCCGGTATATTAGGCGTTGAGAGAAAAGTTGAGAAAGAGGATGGGTCTGAGAGGAAGGTTAGAAGACTTAGAGATGTAGAT
This sequence comes from uncultured Nitrososphaeria archaeon, assembly GCA_964530465.1. GTDB lineage: Archaea > Thermoproteota > Nitrososphaeria > Geothermarchaeales > JDFR-13 > CAZHBK01. The sequence continues at coordinate 1,183 of CAZHBK010000185.1, forward strand.
ATTGTGAAACTATATAAGGCATTATATCAGCCTAAAAATCTAATAGTAATTACTAGAGTTAGAACACCTAAGACAATAAAGAATATACTTAATGAAGATGGGATAGTCGTTTTTGACTCAATTAAATTCAATAGAGATATGTTGCATCCAGTTAAAAACCTATTATATAACTATGCTGGCGAAGCTGGAGAATTAAACATCAGAATAACTGGTGCTCTATATAGGCGTATTATAGATGTGTCTAAAAGACTTAACATAGAACCCGAAGATCTAATATCCAAGTTTATCGAGTATGGATTAGAGAATTATACTTCAATTATAAATTAGATTTTAATTTCTTCATATAATCAAACGTTAGGTATAGGAGGTTATATATTAATAATCAATTAATTTTTAAACTATTTAGTGATTTTCAATAGATAACTGTCATTATTAAATGTATCGTGTAATTTAATAATATTCTACATTAGGTGAAACTTCTATATATTTACCATGTTAGGTAAAATCGAGTGTATTTTCAAAAATTTTTATTTAACATTTCTTAAGATGCTATTTGGGTGATTTAATGAGAAGAGCTCTAATAGCTATATTAGCCTCTATATTATTATTAGTATCCTTAACGCTTCCAATATCAAACTCTATAGTGCTACATGCTTACGCTCAGAAGCTACCTAAGATGGAGTATACTGTTTATGCTCCAGAATACGATCCCGTTAGAGTTAGAGCTGCCCAGATGTTTGCTGAATACGCTAAGAAGGTTGGTGTTTTAATACATGTTAGACCTGTTGACTTTAACGTAGAGATGACTAAAGTCTTCGATGACAGGGACTTCGATATGTACATTATTGGATGGAGTAGTAGCAATATGCCTATGTACTTTAGCAGATTCCTAGTATCATGGCAAGATGTACCTGGAGGTACTAATCCAGAAGGCTTCCATAATAAGACATTTGACGAATTAGCTAGGGAGTTAGATGCTACTGTAGATCGTGATAAGCAAAGGGAGATTATATTTAAGATGCAAGAGATTCTAGCATCTGAAGTACCTAGACTAGGAATCTACACGAGGTATATTACTCAGATATGGCAGAAGGGTTGGGAGGGCTTCCATTTAGAGTACTGGGGTTATGCCAGCCCATTCACATGGAGATACGTACATCATCCAACTAAGGATACATTCATAGTTGTATTAAATGATGATATTAGAATTCCAAACCCGCTTAGAGCTGGTTCAATATATGAGGATTATGTATGGGATTGCATTTATGATGCATTAGTTCAGTTAGATGACAACTATAACCCAGTTCCATGGCTTGCATACAAATGGGAGATTAGTAAAGATGGTAAGACATGGACATTCTATATTGTTCAGAATGCTACATGGCATGACGGAAAACCAGTAACTGGTGAGGATATTGCTTTCACCCTAGAATACGTTTGGAAGAATAAAGTACCTAATTATATTAGGTTATGGAGATACTTTAATAAGATTGAACTAGTAGATAAAT
>CAZHBK010000186.1:0-2685 GCA_964530465.1 uncultured Nitrososphaeria archaeon
TATTAAAGGAGTAATTAATAATCTAATTTTTTATATTGAGAAATTGATACCTCAATTAAATCATTCTCTCAACTAACTCCGAGATATTCTCTCTAAAACCTAATTCACCACCAGCTTGTATTAACTTCTTGGTAGACCTCTTAAATCCACCTATTGGTGGATGTAGTCTAAATACTGGTTTGAGACCTTTAATATCCTTAAGTTTAATCTCCCCATTCGCGATCTTCTTAGCTAACTCGTCAACATCCATCTTTAAAACACTTCTGATATACTCCTCTGTAACTGGTTTATTACCTATAAGCCTACCTCTCTTAAGTAGTAGTTTTTTAACTGTAGATGCATCTATATACCCATACGTTACATAATCCTTAACCTTATTTAACATCCCCCTATATGATGGTGTATCAGGTACTATAGTTGCATGAAACTTCTTGTGGAGTCTAAGTCTGGCTAGAGTCTCCTTAATATCGTATCTTACATCAGGTCTTCCCCTAATTCTAATTACTAGGAAGGCTGGCAATTAGATAACACCCCTACTCCAATCCTCTCTATATACTATTCTATATGTATTTCTAAGTGCATCGTATGTAGCCATAGCGAATGATACAGGTGTACGTGTTTCTCCAAATGCTAGAGCCCATACATCTTTAACACCAGCAAGTTCTATAACTACTTTAGCTGTATCACCAGCGACAATACCTAATCCTCTAGGAGCAGGCTTTAAGATTACCTCGACACTGCTCCACGTACCTTTTACAGTAGCCGGTAATGAATGCGGGGCTCCGCATCCACACTCCCAACTACCACACCCTCTCTTAACAGGTGTTAGATTTAAAAGTGCTTTATTTAAAGCTTTCTGTATTGCCTGTGGTACTTGCTTGGCTTTACTAACACCAACTCCAACTAATCCATCTCTATTACCTACAGCAACAAGCGCTCTAAACTTAGAACGCTTACCTGCATCAGTCTGCTTCTGAACAAGTCTAATCTCTAGAACTTCATATTCTAAATTTGGAACTAGAAGTCTTATAATCTCAGGTTCCTTAACTACATAACCTTTCATAAATATATCATATATTGACGCTATCTTACCCTCTTTAACTAACATTCCTAATCTCGTCTTAGGCTGCCAATCTTCTGGAACAGGCTCTACTTTATTAGCCACTATCTCCACCTCCCAAAATCATATTCTTTACCTCTTCAAACATCTTAGGTATATCCTCTGGATCCATACCCCTCCTAAGATAATCCGAAAACCTCTTCTTAAATTCTTCAATATCCCTCTCCTTTAAAATCCTAGCATATTCAGCAATATGCTCTCCCCGAATCCTAGATTCATTAACTAATGCCTTCTCACCTATAGGAATATTTAATCCAGCATCCCTCGCACCCATAGCAGCTGCAAATGGAATGCTTGCCTTCTTACTCCATGCATAACCTAAATTTATAATAGCTTCTTTAATACCCATCTCAATAGCTTTCCTACCGGCTATTAAACCAGTTAGATAGGCTGCTGGTGTATTCTTAAGTCCAGCCTTCCAACCATACTTACTAGCTAAAACCTTAGATGAAACTGTAAATAGTGTCCTATCACCTCCAACTTCTGGAATGGCTATAGATACAGTAACATATCTATTACTACGTCTAACAATAAACAAAGGCTTTCCACTCTTTAATAATGCATATCTAAGTCTATAATCAGTCCTACCCTCCCTCTTACGCCTAAATGGAATAATGTAATTAGGGCCTTTAGCTCTCCCCACTGCTAACACCCCATATACTCTCTTTAATATATGCTAGTAGGTGGGCTTTAGATCTGAACATCCCACCTTTAATTAACATGTAGAGTCTTCTATACTGTTTTGGAGTTAGCTTACCCTTATCCCTCAACATTCTAATCAATTTCCTCTGAGCTCTAACACGCATAATCCATAATCTCTTACGTGGCATTCTAGCAGTCTTCTTACCCTTCTTACTTCCAGGACCCCTTCTCTTCCTCCTAACCCTATGAACCTGCCCTTTAACTGGTAGAACTTTAATATAACCCTTCCTAAGCAATATTCTAACATCTTCTCTAGTATCTATATCAGCTATATCCTCTAAATGATCTGGGTCAATCCAGACTCTATCAACGCCAACTCCTAAAACTCTAGCTATTAACCTACGTTTCAAAGCTATATTAACCATTTACAACACCCTATTCAATACTTTAATACCTAACTCATCTGCTAATTTAATAATTTCCATCCTCTTCTTCCTACCAACTGTAGATGCAATTCTAATCGCCTGTCTAGATGGATCAGTAACTTTATTTTTAACATCTTCAACATTATAAACTAAAACTTCTTCATAACCGGATGGATGTAAGCCTCTAACTAACTTAGGAGTTCTATATCCAACTCTAGGACATGGTGGGTAACCCTTCTTATGTAATCTCATCTTACTATCTATACCCCTCGGCCTCCTCCAATTCTCCTTAATCCTAACATACCTCCAACTCTCCTGTCTAACGAAGTCTGGCATTCTACGCTTCATCTCCTTCTTAAGCTCTAAAAGCCTCCACTCCTCCTCACTAAGATTCGGTTTTCTAACCATTACTCCATCCCCTCACCTTTATAATATAGGTATATTCCATCGAGGAATACTCTAGGATCTTTATTCTTAATCTTAGTAGCTAGATATATA
>CAZHBK010000187.1:0-2685 GCA_964530465.1 uncultured Nitrososphaeria archaeon
CTATAAAAGAATAGACTTAACACTAGTTAAAGACGTGGTGTATAATGTTTTAAGAGATGGAAGGTATTATGCAACAGCATCTACAGTGATAGTCTACCATCCAACATATACTATAATTGGATGTTTCGATGGAGAACAATTAGTATTAAAAACCATAATCAAGACCGGCGAACTTGAGGAGAAACTAAGGAAGCCCATGAAGAGATCACACAAAATAGAATGGAAAAAAATAATAATCTTAATCCCCAGTCGACCTCTCCGTTAAGGAATGATTAATGTTCAACTTTGAATGGATAACATCAAAGCTAGATGATATATACTTATGACCTCTCTAGCCTAATGTGAGGTGCGAGGCAACGGTAAAACTAAGGGAATAACAGACCTGTTCACTGGAATCTCAGTTGAAGTACCTAAAGGTTGGAGTTTAACGTATGATAATATGGGTTTCGTAACTGTATGTTCCTTCCCAGAAATAGCTAAGAGCTACTCCTTCACGATAACAAGGGCTGAACCCGAGAGTGCGGTAAGAGCTTACCTCAGGAGATTAGGTGCAGTTTATAGGACTGGTGGTTTTAACCTCCTATCAAGACCTAGAATCGTAACTGAAGGAGATGAAGATGCAATAGTAGGTGTTAGAGAAGACTATATTGGTGGACAAACTCTCTTCTTTGGCTTAAATCCTAGTGGTGAGGAGATTACAGTAAAAGTTAGAGCATGGAGGGAAAATAATCTAACACTAGTCCGGGTTATAAGCTATCCCACACAACAAAAAGATAACCCACCCACAGTCAGTGAGCTTGAAGAATTAGCCTCAACTTTTAGGGTCACAAGGAGGGTTAAGGCAGAACCTTTCACCATAAGGGATTCAACTACGGGAGTACCAGCATTAAAGGGGCTAAAACCGTCAGGATGGATTAGTCAGGGAAGTACATCTTTCGATGGAAACTTTACACTAACATGTAGTGGTGGAGGCCTCAACTATACATCATACCCTGTATACAAGTATTATGACTTACGTAACGGATGGGACTTTATGTCATACTTTATACAACAAAGTCTAGCTCAAACAGGATTCACTAAACACCCATATCTCAATGCAGAAGAGTACCTAGAAAGACTAGCTTCATCAATGAATGGTAAAATAATAGAGACTACCCCAACAACACCACCAACACTAATACTCAATACGGTACTAGAGCTCTACATATCATTACTACTTGCTGGAGTAAAACCATCAATAAGCTCCACTATGGCACTACTAGAGACTCCTAGAGGACATGTTGCCGCATGGGTTACAACTTATGGTGGTGTATTACCAGGCTTCAACATTTTCACATGGTACGCTCATGTCATAACGTTAGAAGGTAGTGGAGCCTATGGCCCAGAGAAACTAGTAGACCTCCTAGTAAGCCTAACCATACACACCAATGTGAGTATGGAATGGCTTAAAGTACTAAGGCAGAGAAGTCAGCAAATGACAAGACAGGCTATAAGGAATACTAGAGCGCAGTCACGCATGTGGGAGAATATTAGAAATTCCATTAGGAGTGCTAGTCTACCAATATACCATTCAAACTACACTTCTAGCACTGAAGAACCATCATTAGCTAATGCCTTCAGCCACACATGGGATGAATATGGTGGTGCATCAAGTGGGGACAGCTATGAAGGTGAAAGCGGTAGTAGACTATCAGATTATGATTGGGCTAGTGGCCAGGGAACCTTCTACGTAGACTCTGACGGTATGATTAGGAGTGTTGACTACGGAGAGGAAGTAGTAGCTGAGGAAATGGATTCTGATGGAAGACTATATGATAGTGAAGGAAATGTTATAGGAAGAGTTGAAGAAGGCTATGTATATGATGAGGAAGGTAGTAGAGTTGGAAGACTAGATACAGGTATTAGTGATGAGTGGCAGCTCGAAAGATACGAGCAGACCATGGGTGATGCAGATAGAACCCTAGGTAGAGACATATTTGGAGCAAACTATGATGAAGAATCAGATTATACACCATATTATGTCACAAGGATGCGAAGGGAAAGAGATGAAGATGAACTATGAAGCTCACCTAACTCTCTCCTTAAAGGCGTGAGTCCAGGATGCTGGAATAAGTAATGCTATAGCGGGTATCAACTCTAACCTACCAAGCCACATATGTAAAGCTAATAACACCTTACATACATCATTCAATTTGAATAAATCAAGATAACATGGTCCAACATTGCCCTGAGCTGAAGCAACAGCGGATAAGGACTGGAAGGGATCATAACCATAGAATGTTAGTATAAGGGAGCCAACAACAATACCTATGAAGTATGCTGTAAAGAATGTGAAGAGCCTAAGTACCTCACTTGACTCAAGAACTTGTGTACCTATTCTGATGGGCTTAACGGTTCTCGAAGGTAAAAATAGTACTTGGAGCTGATTAGTCATAACCTTAATTGCTACAACAATCCTACCAACCTTAATAGCTCCACCTGTTGAACAAAGATTACCCCCAATAAACATTAAGATTAATAGTATCAGTTTGGATAGTGGTGGCCAAGAATTAATATCAGCAGTAGTATAACCCGTAGTAGTCATAATCGATATCGTCTGGAATATAGCATACCTTAAAGCATTAAAAAGTCTATTCCAAGATAGTGCATTAAATCATAAACTATTAATCCTGTTGAGGCTAGAAC
>CAZHBK010000188.1:0-2683 GCA_964530465.1 uncultured Nitrososphaeria archaeon
ATATTTGACGTAGCTTTCTCACGACGGATATGCTGTTCTCTTGCTTGTAGAATCATTGTAAAGGCGCGTTCTCCGTTTAAAGTCCTCGTTAGTCCAATTATTCTACCGGGCATTTGATGAATAAGCTTAACATTCTTCCTTACAGCGAATATTCCTAATAAAGGACCTCCCATATTTAAAGGATTACCAAGTTGCTGACCTTCACCAACAGCTATATCTGCATTATAATAGCCTGGTGGTTTTAACAGAGCTAGTGATATAGGATCTACACCCATTATAAATAGTCCTCCATGATTATGTATTAAATTTGAGAGTTCATGCAAATTGCCTAATATAAAACCTAAACTATCGGGATTTTCAACATATATAGCAGCATACTCGTCTTGCTTAAGTTTTACTTCAATCTCATATATATCAGGGTTACCGTTATCATCATATGAATATTTATCGACTTTTATACCTCCACCCCACATATATGTCTCTATCACATCTCTTCTATTCTCATCAAGTATGAATGGAATTAAGACCTTTCTACGCTTAGTCACTCTACACGCCATTAATAATGCCTCAGATACCGCAGTAGCCCAATCATACATTGAGCAATTAACAACCTCCATATCAAATAATTCAGATATAAGACATTGATACTCATATAATGCTTGTAAAACTCCTTGCGAGACCTCGGGCTGGTATGGAGTATAGGAAGTTAAAAACTCACTCCTTTCAGTAATATGCTTAACAATGGCTGGTACATAAACGGGATAAACACCTGACCCTACAAATAATTTGGAGGGATCAATGCGTTTATTCAATCTAAGTAATCTCTTAATATATGTATAAACTGAGGACTCATCCATCTTAGGGATGTTTAAATTCCCTCTATATCTAATATCACTTGGAATATCGCTAAATAACTCATTGATAGATGATATCCCAAGTTCTTTCATCATGAATTCAACGTCTTTTGGGGAAATAGATATGAAAGACATTATAGACACCCTTTAGTCTTAAGTTATAATTCATCGATCTCAGTTCAATTAATTAAAATTAATGCATTATTATAATCCTTAAGTTAGAGTATTATCTATCTTACTTAACGTCTTAATGACTATTGAATATCTATTACGGAGAAGGCGTATATGCTATAGATTACGATAGTTTATGAACTATATGCAAAACAATTAATAATATATTCTTAATAGATAGTTAGTTAAGTGATGATGCATAATAAGAGAGCAGCAAAAAAGCCCTTCAAAAATGCATATATCATTCTATTATTACTCCTGATGATATTTTTACCATCTATAATATTGACATACTTCAATTATCATGTTAGAGATGTGTACGCGTCAACTAATACAGGCATAAAACTCGATGAAACTGTGATTATTGAAGCAGAAGGTGGGAATCTATACATATTTTACAACATTCAGGTGATCAATATCTCTAGACCGCTGAGAAATATATCAATCGTTTTACCACGAAAGTTTATGATAGAGAATAGAAGCTTCCCTAGCTATATTGAAGTTAGAGATTTAAGAAATAATAAAATACCATTCAGAATACAGACAAATAATCTTACATATATGATTATAGTGGATGTATCCAAAGTTAAAATTATCAACAATACTATTTCATTGAAGACTATAATATACCTTCCATGCCGTGTATTTGAAAATAGAAGTAAGGAATATATTATTCACATAGTTGAATATCCAAAAACTTATCCTCCATTAAAGATAGTAAATCTGAGAATTGATACACCAGCCAATGTCAGACCTGAAGAAGCCCCTCCCGAACTAACAACTGTAACTACAAGTCCTATAGGTGCCCCAGTGAAGCACTATGAGTTTAGAGGGACATTTACAGGTAAGGATATTGTATATGATAAAAGCGGCTTACCGAGAATAAAAACCATTAAACTAAAGGATGAGAATGTAGGAAAACCAGGTATATACATGCTGTATGGAAATGAAACTATGAATGTAATACTCTATCCGGATGGCTGTGCAATTGTAGAGATAACTTACTATCTAATTAATTATGGCGTAGATGAAATATCGTATCGTGTTGAAGTACCATTAACAAAGCTAGTTTATGGAGAGAAATATCAAGCATACTCAATATTAAATAGGAAGTTAAAGACTAGGATATCTGGAAATAAAATATACATTGAGGCCCCATATATCGTTAAAGGCAGAAATATCTTAGCATTCAAACTACGTTATATCATTCCTAATGCAACAAAGATAGTTAATCCATATAGTAATAAAGTAGTATTTAATATTCCGATATCAGCGAATTCAAATTACTTCATAAAGAAACTGCATCTAACAATAAGAGATGTAAATGGCAAGGTAATTGTTAACAGAGTATATAGTAATTTAACGAGGTTTAATAAATGTATTATATGCGATGAAATATACATAAATCCATCTTCAATACTAGCTGTTAACCAGCTTGTGGCACTCATAGCATATGTGATAGTAGGTTTAGGATTCATTTCTACAATATCGAGAGGATATAGATTACTAGTGTATAAAGCTCTACCTTCAGAATTATCCAATAAGATAAAAGAGGTATCAACATTAATATCACCAATTGAAAAATTAGTTGAGTTAGAAAATAGATATCTAAAGGGGGAAATTAGAACTAAAGAATATCTAAGGAGGAAGAGAGAACT
>CAZHBK010000189.1:0-2671 GCA_964530465.1 uncultured Nitrososphaeria archaeon
CTCAAGCATTATACACTTTAAGAAATGGACTCAAATCGTCTTCAACCCACATATTAAAAGTGGATGGAAGACGATTCTAGAGCAGTATTTCTCTTCAGACGAATACAAAAGGCTTAATGAAGCTGTTGCAGGAGATGAACTCCTCAGTAAATACGCAACCATACACTTTCTAAACACATTGTTTAATAAATCTAAGGAGATGCTTAAGAAGACTAAACATACTTCTGAAGAAGAGTTACGCAATCCAATTCAGACTTTAATCAGGATATCAAGTGCTAGATTTAAATTTGTAGAAGCTTTAAAGAAAGAAGCTGAGGAGATTCTTAAGGATCTTGAAGTGGCTGAAGCATTTACACATATAGGCGTACCAGTAGCAGAATTCCTCTCCAAGCCTGATGAGTTTAGGGAGAAGGCTAGGAATAAGGTAATCGTAAATCTAGTGAGATTCCTTAGAAGAATTAGACGATATGCGTCATTAAAGCAGACTAGGATGCCGACGTTAATCGGGGGGAGACCATTAGGCGTTAAGAGAATACAGAGATGGACGGAACTATGCAGGATATTACCCATGGAGTTTATAGACGACGACTTACTAGCTTATAAGATTGCTAGTCGTACACTTAGGGTTTCGGAGCAATACGGCAACATTCAGGACTATGTAATGTATATTGATAAGAGCGGTAGTATGAGTAATAGTATTCCCTATCGCACCAGTCCTACTCAGGTTGAATACGTGCCTAAGATTAGCTTTGCAACAGCATGTGCATTAGCACTAGCCTTTAAGCTTAGGCGGATTGGAGCAAAGCTGACGCTTAAATTCTTTGATACTGAGGTACATGATCCAGTTGAGGATTTCAAGACTTTAGTTGATGAATTACTTAGGATTAAGGCTAGCGGTGGAACTAACATTACAAATGTATTAGAGGATGCTGTGAAGTATAGAGATGAAAAAATCATTATTATTACAGATGGTATTGATGAGGTATCTGAGGATGCTGTTAAGAGAGCTAGGAGTAGAGCATTAGATATCACCTTCATATTCATTAAGACAGATAATGAATTGCTACGTAGGAACTTTCCATGCATCTATCTTAAAGAAGCCAGGCCGGAGGTGGTTCTAAATGTCTAGCTATCATATCCTAGTCTGGTATGATGTATATGAGGGTATTTACAGCAGACCCTATGCAGTCCACTTCTTAACTCCCTCAAAGCTCACACCACATTATGCATTTACCCGGGCAAGTGAACTTTTAGATAAATACTTTCCATCGTGGAGAGATGAAGGGATAAAGCAGAGGTATCTCGGTATTGAACACCTACCTATTAAACTAACTAGTAGCTATAGCATGATCGTGAGATATTGGAGTAATGCAAACTATGACTACTACTGTAGGGAAGTCAAGTATTATACCACTCCCGACATTCCATCTAGTATACAGAAATCACTAGAGCAATTCAGACTATCAAGACTTACGTTAGATTATGATTGGGAATTCGACCTACCAAACATATATAGGGTTTTAGAAGACTACCCGGATGCAAGGATAATAAAGACGTATAGGGGATGGCATATTATAATCGAGAAAAAATATGATTCATTCGAGAAACAGCTTGAGGAAAGACGTAAATATGGTGATGACGGCTCAAGACTTGCCATTGATGAACAATACCTTAAGAATAATTTAGGATTTCTAGTTAACGTATTATTTAATGAGAAGTACTGGTTTAAGGATAGTAAATTAATGTATCATAGGCATCATCCGATTTCTAAATCACAACTACCGCCAGCTAAATACTCTGCCACCATATCTTACAAACTACCTAATGTATCGATTGATCTAGGTGGTATAGGTAGAATCACTATTGAAGATAATTTAGTTAAAGCAGAACTCAAATGTACTGAAGAGAAGTTTAAGGAGCTTGTTCAGAGTATTGAAGATAATTTCTGGGAGTATCAACTTATAGAAGAGGCTGAGGATATCAAGGATAAGATTATTAATGCCTATGCTAAGATTAAACCAAGTATAGTACCTATAATAAAACAGTGTGATATCAAATATACTGATGGAATTGCAGTAATACACGTACCAGATAAATACTCTGCATTTATAGGAAGTCTTATTGGCAGAGCGGGAAATGTAATTAAGAAAGTTGAGGAAGAGGTAGGATTTAGAATACATATAAGTAGTAAGCCGATGGAGGAGAGAGAAGAATTGAAGAATAGACTTGACCAGCTCCTTAAAGCACTATTATGATGGGGGTTGGATATGCGCAGTCTCGAGGATATAAGGAGTAAGATACTCAAGCTAACATATAGTTTAAAGCATATCCTACCCAGCATGATAGATTGTATTATAAATGTTTCATCAACCCATAGTCCCTCATCATCATTTCTAAATATCCAAACATATGCTAGGATTAGACATCCCGATATATCCCCAATAGAGCTGTTAGGAGTTTCAAAGTTAACAAGGTGGCTGGCAGTCATTAGAAGAGATTTCGGCTATGAGAAGTATAGGGAGACTATAGATATGGTTAATAATATTATTAGCCGGAACAGATAATTACTGCTTTTTTCTCTGTCTCTGGATGAGTTTAAATATCCTCTATTGTTTATAGGTTAGGGGGTTTGAAATATGTGGATGGTTAAAATATATGTATGGAGTGGGAG
>CAZHBK010000190.1:0-2651 GCA_964530465.1 uncultured Nitrososphaeria archaeon
ACATAATACTAATATTCTATAGCACGATGCTTTAATCATAGAATTCACAAGCCATTCACCTCGAAATCAATTCTATAAATACATCCTCAAGAGTTGGTTCAGATACTTGAAATCCCTCCAGATCCAAGTTAAACATCTTAATAATGGTATTAATTCTATCGAGAACAGTCTTTAAATCATTCATCTTACATATAAGCATCATTCTTCTCCCTTGAATTAATGTATCAAACTCCTTCAAGCATTCCTTAACAAGCTTAAAGTCTACCTCTTTATTAAAACAGAGTAGAATACGTATATACTCTCCAAGCTTAATCTTTAATTCCTCAGGTGTTCCTAGAGCAATTATCTCACCTTTCTTCATTACTGCAATTCTATCACAGAGCATACCAGCTTCATTTATGTTATGAGTTGTTAAAATTATCGTCTTCCCTATTTCTTTCAATTTCAAAAGTAGTGATTTTATTATTCTAGCACTGATAACATCTAATCCGGATGTTGGTTCATCTAGAAATAGAATATCTGGATCACTTATAAGAGCCATAGCTAATAAAAGCCTTCTTCTCAATCCTTTAGAGAGAGCTTTAGCTTTTCTATCTCGTACACTATAGATTTCCAAAGTTTTCAATAGGTTAATTGCGCGTTCTATTAATATTCGTCTAGGGATATGATATAATCTTCCAGCAAGTATTAAATTATCCCATACAGATAAATCTAGATATGGATTTGATATCTCTGGAACTACGCCTATAAAACTTCTAGCTCTAACCGGATTTTTATGGACATCATAACCCATAATATACGCTCTACCTTCATCAGGAGTTAATACACCTATAGTCATACGTATTGTTGTAGTTTTCCCAGCGCCATTAGGGCCTAAGATACCGAATATCTCTCCTCTATTTACAGAGAATGAAACTCCATTAACTGCTTTTATACCATTAAATGACTTTACGAGATTATAGGCTTCAACAATTTTATCAGGCATATTCCTAACACCATATTAATAAAAGTAACTTATGGAAATGTCATAAAGATACATAGATTTAGCATAATATAATTATTACAACTATTTGGTGTATAAAGATGTGAGTAATGTAAATGAACTAGTTTTAATCGGCTGCATTTTGATAATTGTATCTAGCTATCTGCATCTTACACCGATATTAGCTTTTTAATGCTATCTTAATCTTTAATACTTTCTAATATTTCATAGGGGATTATATTTCCTATATTCAATATGTGATTAGGATCTAATGTATGCTTTAATTTAGCTATTTCAATTAATCCCTTATAACCATACATTAACTCTACAAGAGGCTTCTCACCATCATCTATTATAACTTTTTTCTTACCAACACCATGCTCTGCCGAAACGGTCCCTCCCAATTCAACTCCTTTAATTAATATTTCTGTAGCTAGCCTCTTAGCTCTATCAAGCTCATCCCTATCTTTAGGTAAGAAGTTAAAGTATAAATGATTATCGCCTATATGACCAAATAATACGTATCTCAGCCCTGATCTCTCTCCAATATATCTATAGAATTCCATATATATTATTAAGTTTATCAGCTGGAACAGCTATATCCGTAGCTACCTTATGAATTCCACACCGCCTAATATATTCATTAATACTTTCTGGGAGAGCGTGCCTTATCTCCCTAGCTTTATCAAGCCAGCTTCTATCAAGTGATACTGATACTCTCAAAATATTATAGCCAGAAAGTATCTTATCTAATTGAGATAAAGACTCTATGATTTTGTTTTCATCATCCGACTCTAATTCAATAAATATTATTGATTTAGTATCCAGTGGTATATAGCCTGAGTATTTATCCATTAAAACTTCACTGAATTTTCATCAAAGTATTCTATGGATATCACTCTTGAATCACATATTTTCTTAAAGGGAATTCCACGTATTTCCTTAACAAAATTAATAGAACTAGTATAGTCCTTGAAATAAATGTATACTGGTATTATAATCTTAGGTCGTTTAATCAGCTTAACTTCAATTTCTGTAAAAACGCCTAAAGTACCTTCAGATCCAATAAATAAATCTATTATATCCATATTAGGTTTAGAGTAATAGCCTGCTGCATTCTTCCTAACATTAGGCATTTTATATTTAGGTAATTCTACTTCGACTTCATCTCCATTTAGATATATAATTTTAAACTTATACCCACGAGCATAATGAGATCCACGGCGTATTTCTAGTACTTCTCCATTAGCTAATACTATCCTAAGCCTCCTTATATAATCTCTAGTAGATCCATAGTAGAATCCCCTAGATCCAGATGCATTCGTAGCTACAGTCCCACCTAAAAATGCATTCTTCTCAGTTGGATCTGGAGGATAGTATAATCCTTTTAATCCAACCATATAGTCTAATATTCTAAGTGGTATCCCTGGGGGAGCTATAGCATAATACTCCATTGTATCCTCATCATATCCAACACCAATAACGTATTCCCTTCTTCCCTCCCTATACCTTAATACCTCTAGACCACCACTCACACTAGGTATAGTCATATAATCTGTAGCGAGTATAATTCCGCCTAATGGTACTCTAGAACCCGTTATCCCAGTCCCCCCACCAGATATAGTAACCCTTACTTTCCTCTCATTAGCTTTCTTAAGTATACTAGATA
>CAZHBK010000191.1:0-2625 GCA_964530465.1 uncultured Nitrososphaeria archaeon
ATGATGCATCAATAGTGTTTCTAATCAATCCATCAAATTTAAGTAATTCTACATATCTCATTCTATCAATTAACAAAGTCGATCCTGATACAGCTGCAGAACCCATAGGACATAAGTTGATGTATTTAAAGATATCTTTGATTAAATTAAGTACTCTGAATATCTCTTCAGCATAAGATAAAAGTAAATATCCTAATGTTGTCGGTTGTGCCTGCCTCGTATGTGTATATGCTGGAAATGGGAGACTCTTGTATTTAAATGCATCATCTAAAATACACTCAATTAATTTACATCCCAACTTTAGAATTTCGATCAATTCCTCTCTTAGGTATAATCTCATATCGGTATGTATTAAGTCATTTCTAGATCTTCCGGCTGGTAGATAACCAGATATATCTCCTATTAATATATTTAATCTATGCTCGATATTCGTATGTACGTCTTCATATTCAACCTCTAACTTAAATTTACCAGATTCGTACTCATCGATAATTTTATTTAATGCGTCAGATATCCTCTTTAAAGCATTTAGAGTAATGTATCTTGATTCGTATAAGTTTATTAAATGAGACTTCAGAAGGTATAGTTCATACTTGATTAATTTAGAATCATAATTAATGTCTTTACTTGATAAAAGCCTTACGATATCTATATCAATCTCTCTTCCATAGAAGCTCATACGTCAACACCTCCATATGTGTCTCTTGAGATTAAGTTAAATATGAGGCTATACTATTGGAGTAGGGCTAAGGCTGTATTCTAATTAACTCTCTAGCTTTATTCAACACTTTAATATACTCCTGAGGTAACTTTCTATATGCCTCCACTGATTGAAGAGTCCATAATTCAATAAAGCCATATGCATTCTTTTGATCAAATCTGCTTGAACCATAAGTAGCTAGGCTATAGTCGTATAATCCATTATATGCCTTTCTACCAACGACTCTTAAACCACCTTTATATAATTTTAAGATTACATAACCATTTACTCTTTTGTTAAGTAATGTTATGAATGCTTGAAGCTCCATTCTGAGTGGTTCAATCCATAATCCTGAGTATACGAGGTTCGTCCATACTCTATCGGCGTATGCTTTAAAATCTAATTCATGCCTGGTTAATACAGCTTTCTCGAGATCCTTATGCGCGGTTATTAATATTACTGCTGCTGGAGCTTCATATACCTCTCTAGATTTAAAACCAGTATATCTATCCTCTAAGTGATCTATCCTACCAACACCATGTAATCCTCCTAACTCATTAAGATACTTTATAATCTCAACCGGTTTATATTCGCAATCATTTACCGATATTGGTATGCCTTCTTCAAATCTAATTTTTACATACTCTGGTCTATCTGGTGTTTCCTCAATAGGCTTAGTCCATTTAAATACCTCTTCGGGAGGCTCTACATCTTCATATTCCAATACACCACATTCTATAGATCTACCCCATAGATTCTCATCGATACTATATGGTGAATCTACATCTACAGGTATTGGAATCCCATGTTTTCTAGCATATTCAATCTCCTCCTCTCTACTCAATCCCCACTCTATAGCTGGGACTATAATCTTTATATCTGGTGCTAATGCCTTAATTGTAGATGCATATCTAATCTGATCATTACCCTTACCAGTACATCCATGAGCTATATACTTAGCATCCTCCTTTAACGCAATTTCAACACCATATTTTGCTATTAGCGGTCTAGATAAAGCACTACTAATCGGATACACATCTTCGTACAACGCATTAGCCATTAATGCAGGAAGTACATAATTATTTACAAACTCCTCCCTACCATCAATATTATAATGCTTGACTGACCCCGTAGCTATAGCCTTCTTCTTAACCTCTTCTAAATCTTTTGACTGCCCTATATTAACAGTAACTGTAATTACCTTAAAATCATACTCCTCTTGAAGCCACTTAAGCATTACTGAAGTATCAAGACCTCCAGAGTATAGAAGCACACACTTATCACTATAGTCTGATGAAGCATCACTCATAGAGACACCTAGAGGAATATAATTGAGTTTTTAGGAGATATCACTTAAGTAATTTAGCTATAAGGAGAAATGGTTGTATTGTTACATATGTGACATATAACTTCGGATAAAAGCGAAGTATTTATATATAAGTTCTGTCATAATGATAGTTAGTGATGAGATATTTTGAAATTATAGGCGGGCTTGTAGTCCATCCTAGGGAGTATGCTAGACTCTTATGTTTTGAGAGAAGATCTCTTATTGAGAGTATATTTACGGTATTATTCTTCAATGCAATGTATTATTTAATCCTTTCATCCTCACTTTTCACACTTACTACTCCACTTATTAAAGTGACGAATAGTATGATTCATATCCCAATAGTTAGTGGATTATTAGGTTTAGCCACTGGTTTTATAGTGTTAATTGGCGTACTCTTCGGCGTTGTAATATGGCTTATATGGTCTTTATTAAGCCATTTATTTGCAAAATTACTTGGTGGAACGGGGGATTTTGAAAGTGTATTATCATTGTTTGGATATAATAACTTCATTATATTCCTTATGATAATCCCATTATTATTAACTCCTATATCACATTTCATAGCATTCTTAGCTGGATTAGTGATGACTATTGC
>CAZHBK010000192.1:0-1358 GCA_964530465.1 uncultured Nitrososphaeria archaeon
CATTCAACAAGCTCCTAGAGTGCTAGCTGGTCTTAATACTATCAATCAGATATTGGATGACTCTAGATAGCGTAGGATAAGGAAATTTATAAATAAAGAGTCTCAATAAACTAGTCGATAGGAATAGAATTAGTACTTTATACAAGGATGTAAATGATTATGCCATGTTATGTA
Source organism: uncultured Nitrososphaeria archaeon (assembly GCA_964530465.1). Lineage (GTDB taxonomy): Archaea > Thermoproteota > Nitrososphaeria > Geothermarchaeales > JDFR-13 > CAZHBK01. The sequence continues at coordinate 175 of CAZHBK010000192.1, forward strand.
GGTTTAATCAAATTACCTGCTAAGTTAGCGTTATTACTATCTACTCATTATAGGGGAAGAGTGGATGAGGAGATTGCAGAGTATAGAATTTATATTTAGATAACTTCCTTAAAGTTTTCAGTATCTTTAACTTCGATTTAGGCGGTATGGAGGTAAAATGAAGGCATGAAGTAAATTCTTTACATGCTTCTTGTTTTCAAATCTGTCTTCTCAACCTCCTTAGATAAGATCTTTGTAAACTTTTCTCTGTGTAGTGTAAGTCTGGGTGGATCTTCTAAATTCTTATAGTCATCTTCTTATCCACATTCTGCCAATCCTCTTATATAATCTCCTAGCTTTTTCAGCTAATTCTAATACTCTATTGCTACTGATAATTTGTTCTCCTTCTATGAGAGTTGAGAGCGCTAGAGGATTGCCGCGATACATCATTCTCTCCAATTCATCATAGCTGTATATGAATAAGTCTATTTTTCCATCTGTTAACTCTACTATAATTTTAAATCTTTCAAGCGGGTTCATAGCTTGAATATTATCCGTGACTACAAGTAAGTCGAGATCACTCCACTCCCCGCAACCACTTCTTGTAGCTGATCCAAAAATAATAGCTGCCTCTACCTTACCAATCCTCTCCTCAACCTTCTTAATAATTCTCATTATATCTTTAATCCTAAACTTCCTAAACATCCCTTTACCCAGTCAATTATTCTCTTACAAGCTTCTAAAGCTCTACAAGCAGTTGGTTCGTCGTAATACATTCCCGGATATCCTGATTCGGAAGAGTTAGGATATCTTGATGGAATATAATGTCTATCCAACTCTCTAGCGTCAACATAATAATCTTCACGTACATCTTCAACATCCTTAAGATAATTTAGTAGTTCAACTAAACTATGCCCCCATGCTGATCTCCCATGAGCATAAAGCAACGCTTTAAGGGCTTTCTCAGCTGCTTGTTGAGCTTGAAAACATGACCATTCATAATTTTCATTTCTAAGGCTATCCTGAGCTGCTTTATAATCTCTTAAGGCCTGTAAAAACCACCTTTTAGCCTCTTCGAAACGCTCCATAATCAATTACACTCCTAATTAAAAGCATTTTCATCAAGTATTTAAAATAGTATAAGAATTTATTTAATGAGATTCTTTGAGATCTTGACATTAGAGGGAAAATAATACTATTTAATA
>CAZHBK010000192.1:1458-2610 GCA_964530465.1 uncultured Nitrososphaeria archaeon
GTTCATAGTTCTTAAATGTATGCTGACCTCTATAATTTATTGAGTATAATGTTTGTTTAAGATTAATAAAATTGCTTTGATGAATTAGTTTATCTTGGTGATGTAGGTGACTTTAGTTGCTAGGAATATTGATAAGGAGCTTTATAATTTGTTTAAGGCTGAGGCTATTAGGAGGGGGTTGACTGTATCGGAAGCTCTGGAGGAGGCTATGAGGTTATGGTTGATTCATAAGTCTTCTGATATTGATTTAGAGGCTGAGCAAAATTTTAGAGTATATGAGAGGTTGAAGAAGAAACTGCTAGCGAAGTATAGAGGTAAGTATGTTGTTATTGCATTAGGAGAGTTTAAGGGTGCATTTAATACTTTGGAGGAGGTATCTCAGCTACTTAAGCAGTTGAATGTTAAACATGCAGTTGTAACAAAATTAGGAGAGGATGTAGAAATGAGGGGGGAGTGGTGGGGAGGATCTATAAGTCAGTAAAGTGTTGGAGTTATAAGCAGAACAAGTCTCCCTATCCCATTATAAAGTGTACATTGGTGAATCTTATAGGAGAAGAGATAAGAGATATAGAGTTACCAATTGATACGGGGTTTTCAGGTTCAATATTAGTTCCACGCACAATATTTGAGCATTTTAAAATTGCGGAATTACCTCCAGACTGTAGGAGGATATACTCTACACTAGCTGGAGAGATCGTTATGAGAGTAGCTAGAGGATATGTAGTAATTAATGATGTAAAATTAGAGGTATTTATCGAAACGCCATTATTTGGATATGGAAAGTTATTAATGGGAAGAGAAGTACTTAATAAATTGTCAGTAGTATTGGATGGTCCTAAAGAAACTTGTTGCTTAGTGAGAGAGTAACTATTTATACTTTGCTGTAAATACTCTACTTGCTTGCTATATAGGAAGTCTACATAGATCGAAATCTCTAATAAAGTGTTGTTGAGGGTTCCTACTTACGTAGGAGATAATAGACCTACGTAGATATTCATCATCCATCATTAGGTACAACTCTTACTGTGAGGCTTAATTTTTCTTATAGTGCTCTCTAAAGGATTCTATTATAAGCTAATCTAAACCTGACAACCCACATAGTTTTATACCGAGTCCCTCAAAAAACTTTAGCGGGGTAATATAGTATATAAC
>CAZHBK010000193.1:0-2601 GCA_964530465.1 uncultured Nitrososphaeria archaeon
ATACATCCATGGGTTGTTGATAAAACTCCCATGAGCCATTTAAGAGATCTTGAAAGACTTCTCGCAAATCATGAAGTTGCCGGCATAGGGGAAGTTGGCTTAGATAAGAAGTTCGTGCCTAACACGTATTCAAGGCAGCTTGAATTTTTTAAAGCGTTTATTAAAATGGCTGTAGACTACGACTTGCCAATGAACATTCATGCTCCAGATGCATGGCGAGATGTATATGAGCTGCTAATTAGACATGATGTCGACAAGGCGGTCATTCACTGGTATACCGGGCCTTTAGATTTACTTGAGGAAATTGTTGGCAAGGGATATTACATATCGATAAATCCGGCTATTGAGCTTCAAAAGAAGCACATGAGAATTGCAGTTGAAGTTGACTTAAGAGCTATGCTTGTTGAGAGTGATGGCCCCTATGAATATAGAGGGCTAAAGCTAACCCCTAAAATGATACCCAAGTTAATAGCGCTTATCGCCAACATGAGGAGAATTAGAGTTCAAGAGCTTCAATCCATGGTTGAAATGAATTTTAGAAGGCTATTTAAAAAAATGAGTTTTGCTTAAATTCTCATGAAAGCAATTATTTGCCTTTGAAGTGTGGTTGCCTCTTTTCTATGAAAGCCGTTATGCCCTCTCTAGCGTCTTCAGTCTTAAAGCATACTGTTTGGGCTAATGCTTCTTTCTCTAGAATGGTTTTTAGGTCTGTGTAAAGGCTTTCGTAATCCGTTCTCTTTAATAGCTTAACTGCTGTTAATGGGCCTTCAGCTATCTTTTTGGCTAAGTTCATGACCTCTACTTCTAACTTGTCTTGTGGAACTACTTTATTGACCAAGCCTATTCTCTCAGCTTCTTTTGCGTCTATAAGGTCTGCTGTCAAGATTAGTTCTAAGGCCTTTGCCGTATTGGTTAACCTTGTGATGAAAAACGAAGTGCCACAGTCCGTGTGCAGGCCCACTCTAATGAAGCCTGTTGTAAATCTCGCGTTCTCTGAGGCTATGCGCATGTCACAGGCCAATGCTATACCCAATCCAGCTCCAGCTGCTACGCCATTGATGGCTGCAATGGTTATTTTGTCCATTTCAACGATTTTAGCTATCACTTGATGAGCCTTTCTCAGGTAATTAAGTAGATCTACTTGAGACCAATTAAGCATTTCAGGCATGGCCTTTATGTCTCCACCAGCTGAAAATGCTTTTCCAGCGCCAGTCAATATCAAGACGGCAATGTTGGGGTCAGCATGTATTTCGTCTATTGCCTTGGCGAGCTCATCAACCATTTGAGGGTTAATCGCATTAAATGCTTCAGGCCTATTTAGAACTATTTTGGCTATGCGATCTGTTTTTTCAAGTATAATCGTGGTGTAAGACATAGGCTTCACACATAACGGTGTGGCATGTCTTATCAGCTATTAAGCTTGCGATTCCCTATGCATACGTGGGAAATTAATCTGTGGCCTTAAAATGTTCTTACAAAGCTTTCAGCTAGCTGATACGCATTTCTTATGTTTTGAGGTCTAATAATGTCCAAATATGCTCCCTCTATGTTAAAGTACGGAAAGCCCTTTCTTGAGAATATGGTGATAAGCATTCCGTTATGATGAACTTCGTATCCATGCATGCATGGCTCATGGCTTCTAATTACCACCTTAACCTTTAATTGCTCTATGAAGTTCTTTGTCACGTCAGGGCCAAAGAGGTAGCCTGCTCCTCTGGGTGATGTTGCTCTGCCTAAATCTTCCATTGGGTCATTCCATAGGAGCTCTTCCATGAGGCTTATGTCTCTATCTGCTCTGATTATATCTTCTAGATTCCTAGTTCTTGTTGGCACACCACCATGAACCATGAATATTGCTTCTTCAAGAAGCGCAGCGACATAAAAATGGTTGAAGCAGCTTGTTATTGCATTATAAACTTCTCTCCATTGATCCTTGTAGATGTAATTTAAGTGCATTGGGAAATCATGGGGATATACTGGAAGTTCAGGAGGTCCTTCATGATTTCCTCTTAACAGTATGACCGAGCTTGGGTTTCTAATTTTAAGTTTGAAGACTTCATATATTACATGTGGCGATTCGTGACCTCTATCAATGTAATCACCGAGGAAGACGACAGCTGTGTTTTGTGGAACTTCATCCTTAATACCTGCTCCAGAGAGTATTCTCATTAGGCTTTCGTAGTCGCCATGTAAATCCCCTATGACCACTAATCTATCAACCGCTTTTATTCTGGCTAGGGCGCCATGAGCCTCGTAACAGCCAACATTCACATTAGATCGCTCATTTTTTAGCAATTCCCTTAGCTCTAATGCAAGTTCTTTAAAGGCCTCAGCCGAAGGCAGCTCAGTCAAGGTTAACACCTTTTAAGCACTAAACCCTTAATCAGAAGTTGAACTAAAAAGTTATTCGTGGGATGTAGGGAGGCATGACATGTCACTGTCAAAAGGCAGAGTTGACTTAGCAAGGGTTAGGAGAGAGCTCAAGGGCAAAACCTTGAAGCTATACCTCTACTTGACCAAGAGGAGTAGTGGCTATACAATAGATGAGATGAGGTATTTTAGCGGATTTTCGAACAAGGCATTGATAAATCAATGTTTAGC
>CAZHBK010000194.1:0-1145 GCA_964530465.1 uncultured Nitrososphaeria archaeon
ATTAACCAACTTGGATAATTTAGAGCAGAATATATCTATTAAGTTATTTAATCTATCAATTCTATCAATTAGAATACGATTTAATCTATCCTTGAGTATATTTAAGTCCTTAGTTCTTTTAGTAGATATGTACGTTTCAATAATATCGTAACTATATCTATGTATTCTATCTCCCCAATCCACTGGATTTAAAATCCTATTGTAGACATCAATTAATACTCTATCACTAAATAATCTCAGTAACTTGGCTATGTTGATATCTAGCATCTTATCTAATGCTTTCTCTAAATCTGCCTCTCTCGAGATATAATCTAGTATGTCTTTAAGATGCTTTATCTCTACGCAGTATTCCTCAAAGAATAATTTAATTTCATCATTAGTTGGATATGATCCAGCAATTACATATAGATCCTTAAGGATGCTTCTAATAGCCTCATTATATAAATCCTTCTTCTCACTAAATAACTTGAAATCACTATAGCTGTATAACTTTGATAAATTCTCTTCAATACATCTAATTAATTTATTTAATTGAGTGCTCTCATTATATTTATACGCTACATCAAGTACGTGATTTAATAGTGATGGTATTCTTTTAAAGTATCCATTATTATCGATGGATATTAGATATGATGATATTAGAGAGAATGCCATTTTAGATTTCTCCTCAGATATTAAATCAGGTGTGTCTTTATCAGTATGATAATAACCTATGTAATACTCTCTCGATGCTTCACCAAAGTGAATGCTTGATATTCCAAATCTAGTGAAATTCCACATATCTAACCAGTTTGATGTTTTAGCGATATACTGGATTGGGATTTGATATTCCGAGATCAATCCAATGCCTTCATATAATTCATTTAGGATACTCATGAGGTATTCTTTTAGATCTGGTGTCGAGTATATCAGTATAGATCCTTCTTTAAAGCCAAGTATATCTAGATTTACATATAAATCAATTTTACCTAATAGACTCGTATTCTTCTTAGTCCATTCAAAACTACCTCTAAGATAATCATATATAGTATATGCTTTTCCGAATTCCTCAGCCGTAAATGATACAAAGATAACGCCATGATTTAAACTCTTATCCTTGTAGTATTCAGTTAATGATTTAGCAAGATGTAGTAGTATTGCAACAC
>CAZHBK010000194.1:1245-2575 GCA_964530465.1 uncultured Nitrososphaeria archaeon
CCTATAATAATTAGCTTATCCTTCAACCCATTCAATCTAGCAATTACATTATACCCATATCCCTCCTCTAATCTACAATCAATATCTATAGATATATTGATAGACCCATATCTATCAATTAAATCGACTAGTTTTAATGCATCAGCTCTCCGGATATAGATTGATGGTATTAAATCTCTAAAATATTCTGAATTGACATTATATAATGTATCATCAAATCCTGAGGAATAATAGCCTCTAGATAAATGTGTGAATATTACAGCTCTCGCTCCTCTGTATTGAGCCTCTCTAGCAATTAAGGTAATATATTCATTTGATTCATAGCATGAATCTGTTAATAATATCTTATCATTTAAATCCACTTTATCTAAATAGTCTTTAATACCATATCTGACATATACCAACTCGCCTGAGACTCTAACTGGGTTTTCTACAACTGCTGGGAATGCAGATGCATTAAAGACTATATTAACGGGTTCTTCAACTATTACTCTAACTGAGCTACATATCCATGTGTCTACTGGAATTCTATCCATATATGCCTCTAAACCGAATCTCTTAAACTCATCTAGAATGAACCTAGCTGCTTTATGCTCTCCATTAGTCCCCGCTAATCTAGAACCACCATATCTTGAGTACTCAGATAACCTATTTACAACTTCTTTTAAATAGTTAAAATCGAAGAATTCAGTAAATTTATGGAATACTTCTTTAACTCTATTCATTGATAAAATAAAATCAATCTACCACATACTTTAAATTATCTTCCTAATGTATATCCTCTCTTCAAGTAGACATGTCTAATCTTAATATTTTACTACGATATAGGTATAAGGCATCTACAATCTCTGCAGTAGATCTATGATCGAAGGGGGTTGGAAGTCTGGGCTCTTCCCACATAATCTTATATGCTTCATATCTCCTAAAACCTAATATTAATGGTATTATAGGTTTCTTCATCTTTGAGTCTAGATATGCATCTTTAATTGCTTTAGATATCTCTACTGGATTTACAAAACTAGGCGGTACATGTATTACAATTATCAAGTCAGGCCAGTCCGAGTCCATTAATATCCTTAATACTTGATAGTATAGTTCGGGATTTGCATTAGCAGTCATATCTATCGGATTAATCTTCACCATAAATTCGGGGAGGAAAGATAGTTCCTCCCTTACAGTCGCTGGTGTATCCGTAAGTTTATAACCCTTTGATTCAAGCATATCAGTTAGTATTACATTAGGACCTCCACTATTCGTAACTATAGCTATTGAATCCCCTCTTGGAATCTTTGAATATGCAAGTCCTTCGGCAACATCAACTAACTCATAA
>CAZHBK010000195.1:0-2570 GCA_964530465.1 uncultured Nitrososphaeria archaeon
TATAGATAGAGAATTAATAGAGATAATTAAGAGAGAAGCAATCAAACACGGTATTCCAAATAACCTCATTGATACAGCTGTTGAAGTAAATCTAGGCGTTACAGAGTTTCTCGGTATTAGTGAGGATGGAAGTCTATACGATTTACATATTAAGAGCGATATCATTAATGAGTTAAAAGAAAAACATGCGTCAATATATCATGATTTAGCTAAGAACCTTTACATTATATACTTAAAAGTTAAGCATGGAAGTCCATTAATGGGATGTTGCGATCTATGTCCTCAGGTGCGTATTGAGGAGGAGGAAGTCTAGTAACAATAAGAAACTTGGTTGGTATGCTAAACATAATTCTAGGGTTATACATTATGTAGGCAACTCTACAGGTATAGAAATCTCATTATGAGTTCCTCATGCATTCTAGTAAAGTATTATAATGCTAGTTTCCATCTAAATCTTTGTAGAGATGAATGATCCATTAGTCTATGTTAGGAGGAGGTTTAAGAGAAGGCGTGATATATTCAGATATTTGAGGAGGCATTTCAAACCGAGATATCTGTAAAAAGAAACCGTAGTCCACTGCTTGTTTTTTACCATCCAACCACTTGAATATAGTGATATGTGAAAAAAAGAGTCGATAAAGCGGATTTCTTTTTTACATTCTCCCTCTATGGTGGCTTCCTCACTATTACTCTTCCATCTCTTAACTCTCTCACTATCTCCCATCCCATCTCTAGATATCTAATTAGCTCTTCATCATCACTTATTATCTTAACGGTCCTAATTCCTCCATTTGCTTCAACTCCAAACTTCTTTAATTTAATAGCTGATTGAATGTTTTTAGCTAAGTCATCTAGGTCTTTAGAGCGTTTTATAATTTCATCTATTTCAAACTCCTTCAATCCTATTATTGGTGCGAGACTCTTCAGAACTGATTTAACGAGGTTCTTCTTCTCCTCTGTAGGCATTTCAGTCTTCATAATGGCTAGTCTATGCTGAGCCAGTCTATATTTATTGATTAACTCCTTCTCTAATGGTCTGAAGTATGCTCCATCCAGATATGATTCTCCAGAGCGGCCATATTGACCCATCAACCTCATAATCTCAGATTTAGTTAGATATCCCTCTAATTGAGTTCTAAACCACTTTCTCAATGTATGGATATGTATCTCATGTATGTGACTCCTATCGGTCTTCTGCTTCAAACCACATCGCTCTAAGAGTTTGAGAAATGCTACGAGGGCTGTCTTATATTTCATTGGCTTGCTGGGATCCCTACTTGAGAAGAGCCATGAATCATCAGTTAATATCTCTCCTCTACTCTTCCTCCACTCTAGATATTGCATGAGCACATTCCTGGCTTCACTTGTAATCAATGTATAGTATCCACGTTTATTCTTAGATAGCTCTGGCCTAACCCTAATGATAGCTATATCATCATAGGATTTGAAGTCTACATCCTTAAGCTTTAACTTTAGTAATGCTCCAATTCTAATACCGCTTGTTGCAGCAACCATTAATAGAGCTCTCATTCTGATATTTGCATTTAAAATCAGGCATCTCAATTCATCACGTGTTGGTATTCTATCCTCTGTAATCGTTCTATATACTGGTAGTGGTGTCTTCCGCTTAACGACATTCCAATTAACTAAATCAACTATATCATTCAACTCAAGCCATTTCTTCAATCCAGAATTCCACCTATGGATTGACTTAGGAGCTCTACCCTCTCTAATCAGCTTATGCCTCCACTTAACTATAGCATCAGTTAAATCAATCTTACCATCTTTAACATCCATTAAAAACCTATCTGGATCATTATACCCATGAAATGATATGAAGTCAGCTACAGGTTGAACATACGTTGTAGCAAGAGTATACTTATCAACGAACTCCTGACCGCCATTCCTCATAACAAAATAATAGTAAACAACCCTAATACTCTCATATCTATCAAACCACTTAAGATAAATAGTCCTCATCAAATAAGAATAAAAAGATACACCTATTTAACTTTTCACTATCCAATTTTAATGGATGATGATGCCCTTCCCTGAGAAATAGATATTACTTATATAAATGACATGCTACATAATGGTCTTTATCAATTTCTATAAGCATAGGCTCTTCAGACATACATACATTTCTAGCGTATGGGCATCGCGGATGGAATCTACACCCGCTGGGTAAGTTTATTGGTGTTGGTACTTCACCTTTAATAGGTATTTCCTCAATCTTAATATCTGGATCTGGAGCTGGAATCGCAGATATTAATGCTTTAGTATATGGATGCATTGGATTACCTATAACCTTATCAACATCACCTAACTCAACAATTTTCCCGAGATACATTATGGCTATTCTATTACATATACTTCTCATTACTGATAAGTCATGACTTATAAATAGATATGATAGTTTAAATCTCCTCTTAAGATCCATCATCAACTCCAGTATTCCAGCTCTCAAAGATACATCTATCATTGATACTGGTTCATCCGCAACTACAAATTTTGGATTTAATATTAATGCTCTAGCTATAGCTACACGCTGTCTCTGACCACCACTCAAC
>CAZHBK010000196.1:0-2565 GCA_964530465.1 uncultured Nitrososphaeria archaeon
CGGTAATTGTTAACTAATGATCATCAAGGTATTGAGATGATAAATAAGGAGGAGGGGGTTATTTCATTCCTATTTGCTTCCTTCGTATTGCGAATCCTGCTTCGGTTAAAAAACCTATCATGTCATCTGAACTAATACCTAAGATAATAGTTGTTATGTTTTGTTATTATGATCTCGCCATTCTTCTTCCTGCTAACTCTTCCGGCCTTGATATAGAGATGAAGACCTATGGTCCTAATATCAAAATATTTCTTCAACAAGTACTTTATGTATTCTAGCAATGTTACGTTGCTATTATATAGACTTACTTGCTTACATCAATAGTTTGCTCCGTCAGCGTCGAAGATATCTTTTATAAAAATATCTTACTGTCTCCTTATTATGCTCAATATATCTAGAAAGTTCCTCCTTATGTTTTTCGAAATTAAGCTTAAACTTTTTAATCTAAAGATAAAGTGCAATACTGTAATACTCAACAACCCATCTCTTATATCCTTCACACCATTTAGGCTCTATATACTTTGATAGCTCTGCTAAATTCTCCCGCAAATTCTTTATCCTTAACACTTAGCTCAACTGAATGATAGCGAGAATATAAATGTATATGAGAAATAGTTACAGTCATAAAAGTTTTAAGAGGGAGAGAACTCACAATAGCGGATTAAAGGACTATGTTATTCTATGAAGCAAATGACCTTAAGGTTAAATTTAATATATATCGACTGCAACTCACTTATGGTTCCAGATAAATTAATAGGCGTAGAAATGTCAGCTGGTGTTAACTTCTCTTATGCATCCTTATTTTAATTTCATCGAGTATTTTCCTATCTCCTGCAAGTAATATACCGTATTTTAATACTTCGTCAATTATCCTTCTTCCTTCTTCAGCCATTTTTATAAACTCCTTTATAGTGTATACTCTGGGTTCGATATCTATAGATAAGGTTGGATCTATGAAGTCTTCTATCCTTTCTACGGGATTCTCAGGTATATTATCTGAAATTATGATGATATCTGCATCAGAGAATGCCGTGTAATCTCCTCTTGCTAGAGAGCCGATTAATATTACGGCTTTGGCCCCCTTCTCTAAAGCTCTCTCAGCATATTTTTTAAGCTCTTCTAGAACTCTCTCGTAATCTAACTTAAAGAATCTTACTTCTGCAGAATTCGAAGATTTCCTCTGCATATTCGATAGCCCTCCTTGCATCTTCCTCCGTATAGTAGTCTAGTGGTGCTCCTTCCGGATGAAAATTAGGTATCTCGTGGGGGTATAATGTCTATCAAGAATCTTAGCTTTATCAATTAAATCTTTAGATGGTTTTAATTCCTTAGGTAGGTGTTCCAACATTCTCGATATTGAATGCCCCCATGCTTCAATACCAAGTTTTTGGTATAATGCTTTAACAGCTTTTTCAGCAGCTTGCTGAGTGGCGAAGCAAGCCCATTCAAAATAGCCAAATTCTGCAGACTTCTCAGCATATTCTAAATCCCTCAATGCCTGCCTCATTCAGTCACCAGCTCGAGAAACCATTTTAAATATCTCTCACAGCTAGATAAACAAGGTAAAGCTATTAAACCGTTATCACTCCCTGTTTTATCATAGACTTCATACATTATATAACGATAGACCTTCTTTCCTTTTCACTCCTTTCTTAATAGCCAGATGTTTCCAATGTAATATTCTTTTATTCCTGCATCTTTAACTGCTTTAATACATTCATTCATCTGCTTCCAGCTTGTCGTAGGTATATCATTCATTAAGTGTTGTGGATGGAATGCTAGTAATACTATTGGTATTCCATTTGATATACTTGATATATATGATGCTATACCGTAAACCTCCTCATAATCGATGTAATGTGGTACGACTAGTATGCTAATTACTAGTATTGGTGGGTCTCCTCTATCCCCTCCAACTTCATATACGATCTTAGCATTCTCCTTCAATCTACTAATAGCTTTATAACCGTCAACACCAGTTAACGCTTCGTATATTGCTGGATTCCAAGCCTTCCAATCAATTTTAACAATACCTCCGGATTCCCTACTTAGTAATGCCATTTTCTTCATAATTGCCGGATTTACAAGTCCGTTAGTCTCCCAACATATCCTCTTAATCACATTATTCTCAATACTATACTCGTATATTCTCTCAGATAGCTTAACCGCATAGATTATATTTGGTGTTGGATCTCCACCAAAGTAGCAGATACATGGAACCCTACTATTTAATGCAATACGATATAACTCATCTATCGAAGTCCTATACTTCCTATATGACCCCCTATGATATCCAGATATCATATACTTATGATCTATATTCTGGCAGAAGAGGCAATCTAGATTACATCCGGCGAAGAATACTGCTAAGTTATAATATCCGTATTCGGGGCCATCGACTAATGTGTATTTTGGGAAGCCTCTAGATGTAGATGCTGGACATACGGGGTCTGCAACACAGTTAGTTGGTAGTGGGTCTAAATACCAATGTAGTATGCTATATCCATCACCAGCAACATTACATAACCTACCTCCTCGATTAACGATAACACCGCAAAATCCCAT
>CAZHBK010000197.1:0-2560 GCA_964530465.1 uncultured Nitrososphaeria archaeon
ACTCGATATTATCTAAGCTTGATAAAATAGCTAAGAGTAGGAATTGGATTAAAATGAGATATAAAGATGTTAAAACAGTTAGTAAGCTAGTTGAATTAAATGATATAAATAAATATGATGACTAGTGAAGGATATGTTATTAGAAATAAGTTTCTGGACTAACAGCGGTATAAGCGATACTAGTGTTAAGATCTCTAGCTATTAATTTAGTCATATAGCTCTGATAGCATAAGTAGTAGTATATAGGGTTGCTAGAGTTTAAACTATTGAGGCCAGCCTCACTCTTACCAACTTTTTCTAATACTAGTGTAATAGATCCATTACCGGAAATATCAACTATTGTATTCGGTTTTGATGTATTTTCAATCGATATATCACCTTTCACTATCCAGTGATTGAATCTATAGTTACTCGGTATCTTACCAATAGATAGGTTATACTTACCACATTTAACTACTGTAGTATCGCCATTGTGATATTCTGAATTATTAAAGAGTATTGATGCATTAAGTATTGGGAGGCCATTTTCATCCTTAATGTAGAATGCTATTAAAGCCTTCTTAGGAGGCATCTTCTCTAAGATTAATATAATCGAACCATTACCTTTGACTATTGCTATCGTATTCTCTAATGTTGGCTCTCTTATAAATATCCTTCCTGTCGAATCCCACTTCTTAAATTTATAGCCTGTGGGTATCTCGCCAACTGCTAAACTATAGTTACCCTCACTAATGGTAGCTACATCTCCATCTGAATACTTGACTCCATTGAATATAATTATCGCATCGTCAATACTATTACCATTGACATCTTTTACATGAAATGATATAGTATATTTCTCAGACTTAGATGCTTTAAACAACACCATTGTAATCGATCCATTGCCTTTAACGACGGCTTTAGTCTTAGATTTCGTAGTTGACTTTATGATTATCAAACCGCTAGACTCCCAATGATTAAATCTATAACCTACAGGAATCTTACCAATAGCTATCTCATACTCACCACTGGGAATTTGTATTGAATCACCACTCTTAAATTCAGTACCATTGAATATTATTGTTGCATTAGCAACTTCATTACCATTAACATCCTTGACATAGAATGTTATCGTATATAGCTTATGCTTAACCTTCTTCTTAAGAATTAAAATAATCTCACAATCGCCATAGATTGATACTTTAGTAGTATTTCTATTCTTGTCTTCAATCTTAACCATACCCATACTAAGCCAGTGGTTGAAGGAGTATCCCTCTGGAACTCTACCAACCATAAGTGTGTAGTTTCCTGCATTAATCTCTATCGAATCACCATCTCTATACTCACTACCGTTAAATACTATTGTAGCATTAGAAATTGGCTTATTATGCTCATCTCTAATATGGAATACAACCCTACAGAGTCTAGCCTTTACACTCTTAACTAACACCATCGTAATTGATCCATTACCTCTAACAATAACCTCAGTCTCGGTCTTAAGTGGATTCTTTATAACTATCTTACCACTAGATCTCCAACACTTAAACTCATATCCTGACGGTATCAAACCAACTTTAATACTATATTTACCTGCTGTGACATTAACTGAATCACTATCATGATATTCCTTACCATTGAAGAATAATGATGCATTAGTTATAGTATTACCCTCAACATCCTCTATATGGAATGTAATAATATATGCTTTCTTACCAGCACTTATACTCTTAAGTATTAATATTATCTCACCATCACCACTTACAGTAGCATTAGTCTCTTTAGCAGTCTCATTCTCAATTCTAATATCACCTTTAGCCATCCAAGATTTAAACTCGTATCCTTCTGGAATCTTACCAACTTTAATAACGTATGTTCCAGATGGTTTATGAGTTATCTCTCCATTATGATATTCAGTACCATTAAATATTATCGTAGCTTTAGGAATAGGTCTTCCAGACTCATCTACAATTCTAAACCTTATAGTATTAAGTTCTTCAATACCTCTGATAATTCTACTAACACCTTTAATAATCTTCTTAACATCATTAATCAGCTTGAGATTGACTTCTTTAATTGCATTCTTTAAGAGTGATATAGCTTTATCGATTAATTTAGATGCTTCATCTAACTTCCTTAATACCTCCCTACTACCACTATACTTCTTCTTTAACTCATTAATTCTCTCCCTAAGTCTGGATATATCCTTGAGAACATCCTTAACTTCATCAATACACTTCTTAAGATCCCTCACTCTAATTTTGATCTCATTAATAATCCTACTAGCTTCTTTAATACTTCCCTTCTTAGCTAGCTTAACTGCTTTATCAATGCCAGTTATTAACTCGCTAATCTTACTATATGCTTCATCAAGTAGCTCCTTATAATTCTTAAAGATATCAGATACATCTTTCTTAAGTTCATTAAGCTCATCTCTTAACTCACGAGCTTTACTCAATACCTCTCTAATACTCTCAGATATAACTTCAAGAATATCTTCAACTCTATCAAGTATCTTATTAACTGATTTAATTAACCCGAGTGCTTTATCTATGAGTGATAATGCATCCTTATACGACCTACT
>CAZHBK010000198.1:0-2559 GCA_964530465.1 uncultured Nitrososphaeria archaeon
CAAGAGAGCCCAGTGATGAATATAGGAAGTTCCTCTCCCCTGCAGGCGTTAGGATAATAAACGGATATCCAGTGAGAGCCCGGAGCCAAGTCCTATACGAGCTTTTAAATCTGTTGCCAAACATACTTCTCATACTAGATCTAGTGAGGAGAGAGAAACCTAGGTGCATAATAATCGTTAACCCGATCTTTGGGGTGCTCCTGCCGCTCTTCCTTCTCAGAAGGATACCTGTCATCTTCGATTTCGAAGATTTTTACCCACTCCTCGTGGCCCATGGAGCAGCAGGAAGAGCAAGGAATAAGATACTATCAATGCTGCTTTTCTCAGCTTCTAAAATAATTACAGACTTAGCGCTTAAGGTCAGCGATGCCGTGGTAGCATGTAGCATAGGACTCTACGACTACGCTAGAAGGGTGGGTGCCAAGAGAGTGTTCTTCATAGCGAATGGTGTCGACGTAAGGCCCACAGTAGCGATAAAAGCTAACCTGAGAAGGAAATACGGACTGAGAGATGAAGATTTAGTAATAAGTTATGTTGGAGGGATTAGGCTCTTAGACATGGATGTGTTAGCAAGAGCTGTGGCCAAGCTGAGGGCTTCCGGAGTGAGGGTCAGGGTTCTGATAGCAGGCGATGGGCCTCAGATGCCTGAGTTTAGAAGAAAATTAGAAGAAGAAGGTATAGCATCTTGCACTATCTTGTTAGGGAGAGTGCGGAAGGAGGAGGTCACAGACGTAATAGGCGCCGCGGACGTATGCGTGTCTTTCTTCGAGCAATCTGAGGCACCCTATCTCCATCCGCTTAAGCTGATGGAATACCTGTACCAATGTAAGCCCGTGGTCTCCACGCCTATTTACGGTCTCGAGAGGGTGCTCGGCGAGGAAGTGATGTCTTGTATAGTCTTTGCCTCTAATTCCGATGAGTTTGCAGATGCGATACTTAAGATGTCAAGAGTTGCAGAAACTCCTGAGTTCATGGAAAAGGCCAAGAAGATAAAGTCAATCATAGAGAGCAAGTTCAACTGGAACGAGCTATCCAAGCGTTTCTTAGATGTTGTGCGTTTAGTGATGAGGGAAACCTAGGTTAGTAACTGAACGGTATTTCCCTTAGGATAATTGCTTGCTAGATGGGCACAGCATGATGATGAATAATGTCCTTAAAAGAACCCTACACAAGTTGAAAAAGAACCTCATGCTTCCCTTCTTGCTCTCCTTGTTAGCCTTAGAATTCACAGGCAGCTCACATATCCTAGCACCTGATCTCCAGGCGATGAATATGGCCTCTAGTGCACCATACTGCCTTTCTCTTAGCTTTCTTACGAGTAATCGTAATAGATCTGAGCTGTAGGCCCTAAAGCCTGACATTACATCGGTCAGCTTTACACCCGTCAGAAGACTAAAGAGCCAGCTAAGGAATTTCACGCCAACGTGCCTATACGGTGCCGTCACAATATGATGAGAATTTTCACATAAGAACCTAGAACCTACAACCAAGTCAGCCCTCCCCTTTTCTATGGGTTCTAGGAGGAAGGGTATGAAAAGTGGATCATGTTGGCCATCCCCATCCATGGTGATCACCACATTAAATCCCTCCTTAAGCGCTTTCCTGAAGCCTAATCTCAGAGCCTCCCACTGCCCCATGTTTCTCTTTAGCCTTATGACGTGGGCACCAGCTTCCCTGGCCCTCTTGGCCGTCTTATCCGTGCTTCCATCATCTATGACTATGACTTTTAGACTCGGATCTACTGATAGTGTCTTTCTGACCACTCGGTATATTGTCTTCTCTTCGTTTAAGGCGGGTATTACCACGCAAGCTCTAGGAGGATCCTTCGGTCGTTTCCTGTGTTTTATGCCTTCCATATTTAGGCCCATACTCAGGTCTACAGCAAACTAGGGCTCTATAAAACTTGCCATGTCCTAGCTAAGGACAGCGTCGATAGTGGATATTTGTTCAATTGCTTGTGCAGCATTTATCTCTTGTGGAAATGACTCACGACCTTCTCCACAGCCTCCACTATGAGTTTTAGGTCTTCATCGCTTAAGGCTGGATGGACAGGTAATGATACGACTCTCTTGGCCACCCGCTCCGTCACAGGTAGTCTTACATCCTTCATTAGGCTGCGGTAGGCTGGCTGAAGGTGAACAGGGGTGGGATAGTGAACCCTTGCGTCCACGTTCTCGGCTCTCAGGGCCTTAACGAACTCATCACGAGTGCATCTGAACTCCTCAAGCTCGAGCATTATGGTGTATTGATGGAACACATGTTTGCAACCGGGCCTTACATAAGGTGTTATAATGCCGTTAATATACCTGAGTCCGTTAGTGAGCACCTTAGCGTTCCTTATCCGCGCTTCATTGAATTTCTCCAGTTTCCTCAGTTGGTGGATTCCTACAGCAGCTTGCATTTCCGTCATTCGGTAATTCAGGCCTAACATGATATGCCAGTACTTGCGGACTTGACCATGAGTCTTCATAAGGCGGATTGCACGTGCTATGTCATCGTCATTGGTCGTCACCATGCCGCCCTCTCCAGTTGTCATGTTCTTCGTCGCGTAAAAACTGA
>CAZHBK010000199.1:0-2541 GCA_964530465.1 uncultured Nitrososphaeria archaeon
TCTTTAGCTATGTGGTTGTCTACTTAAAATATTGCTACATTTAATCTAATTGAATTAGTATATGGTACTTAAATTTTTAATTTAGAATGTTCATTAAGTTCTAACTAAATAGTTATACTCAGAATATAGATGCTGTTACGGAGATTATAGTTTGTTCTCCTTAATTATCTTCTTTCTTTTATCATTATATATCATGGCTTCCGCTTCTGGTCTTATACTAATAATCAACTCTCCTCTTTCTTTTCTCTTAGTTATTAAGCCTATCTTAGCGAATTTCTTCAAATCTTTATATACCCTTTGTCCAAATAGATCTCTTAAATCCCTAGCTCTAACTGTTTTCTTCACATATATGTATGCTAAAATATCTAGCTGCTTCTTAGTTAAAGGAGGAGGTCTCATAAACCGCTTAACATAGTTAACATACTCATCTGTAACTTTAAGCATATAATAATCATTCTTTTCAACTATTTTAACTCCTATCATGAAATTGTTAAATAACTCCATATATCTATGGAGAATACGCTT
Organism: uncultured Nitrososphaeria archaeon; assembly: GCA_964530465.1. Lineage (GTDB taxonomy): Archaea > Thermoproteota > Nitrososphaeria > Geothermarchaeales > JDFR-13 > CAZHBK01. The sequence goes on from CAZHBK010000199.1 coordinate 526, forward strand.
AGTATTATCAATATCAAGTTGTAATAATCTACTAATCTTATGTAGGTCAATGGGTTTATTAGCTACGTAAAATAATGCGTCGAGTAATCCTCTTACTTTAACGTCTAATTCTCTCTCTTTATCTCCCTCTGCTGATGTAAATTTCTTGCGCAATTCCATCAACCTCAATTACCTCTATATCAATTAACCCTTGAGAGTAAAGGTTTAATATAGCGAATAAGATTATGAATGGTGAGTAATTACTTAAGGTCTTAATTATGTCTGTAATAGAGATCCTTGGTTTAAATGTGAATAAAGCCTTAATGATAATCTCGCTAACTTCATCTACGTGTCTATTAAATTCTTCTAGTTGGAAATCAGCACTATAATCTCTTATGTTATCTCCTATTCTAGTCTTCATATTTCTCTCAATAATATCGTCAATTATATCTGTCAACTGACTTAAATCTATTAAAAATCTACCAATTGGAATTGTAACGTGAATGTTTGGAAGATTAATCATTACATCTTCTCTTTGTAAAGAGATGCGAGTGTATTTTGCAATTCTTTTATCTATACATTTAATTTTTTCTAGCAAATCTACTTTCCTACGGTATACGAATGCCGCATTACTTGCTATGATACCTGCAATTATGAAATCTAAATTCTTTAGAAGATATTGCATTAATGTCTTAAGTTCTTTAATTATGTCTATTTTCCAAGGGTTTAATTTAGCAAGTTTCTCTCTTGTCTCGAGGAGAATGCTATCCTTCAATATCATACTTGATTAATCACCTCATCTAATAATTGTCTAGATATAGTAATCGCTTTACTTACTCCATCTCTAAACAGTACCATAATTATATGATCCGATATTCTAGCTAGAGTTTCATCTCGTGGGAGTGTAACTAATATTATCTGACTCTCCTCTTTCTGTGAAGCTAATGCTTGAGCAAAATACTTTAGATTCTGGGGATCGATATGTGCATCTATTTCATCTAAGAGAAATATGACAGATCCCGATATCGAGTATAATGATAATAAGAATAAAATGAGGATAATTGATTTCTCACCTCCACTTAATGCAAACATAGGTAATTTAGGTTTATCCTTGAATTTAACATAAAACAAAATATCGCTATCAATATTATTCTCATCTTCAAGCTCGATATATATCTTTGAGTCGGGGAAGACACTTTGAAATAAATTGGATAATTTCTCTCTCAACTTTCTAAACCGGTTCATGAATTCACTTTCTTTCTGCTCCTCTATTTTCTCAATGAATTTTAATATTGCCTCTTTCTCCTTCTCTAATTTTAACTTGTTCTGAGAGAAGTTCTTATAGTTGGTGATATTGTCCATGTACTCACGAAGTGCATATTGATTTGGATAGTATATATCATTATCTATCTCTCTTATCTCTTCACTGATATAACCTATCTCCTTTCTTAATACGTCATATAATTGAGTAATAGGTAGCTTTTGGCTAATTTTATTGATTTTATCCGAGTATACATCAAAATTAATAGTCTTAGACTTCAGATCATTAATACTTTTGATAAGATTCCTCCTCTCCATTAAATATCTTATTTTCTCTCTTGAAATTCTTTCTCTTTTTTCATTAACCTCTCTCCATTCTTTACTTAATTCGTCTATTCTAGATCTTAATCTTGCTATCTCTTTAAATACTCTCTCCCTAGCTTCTTCATTCTTCTTTATTTCAATAGCATATTTCTCATATAATGCTTTTAGTTCTTTTAAATCCTTCTCTATTCTAGCTATCTCTACCTCTAAGCTCTTTATTTCATTTCTAAGTTTTCTTATTCTTTCAAGTATTTCTCTACGTCTATTGACATAATTCTTTACGAATTCAGAGTACATCTGAATGTATATTTTATTTTCATTAAGTTTTTGGAAAGATTTACCTAATTCGTTTTTTAGCTCCTCAATTTTTACATTAATAAACTCAAGTTTTCCTTTGATTTGCTCTATTGTACTATTCATCTCTTTATATTTACTTCTTATACTTTCAAGTAA
>CAZHBK010000200.1:0-2536 GCA_964530465.1 uncultured Nitrososphaeria archaeon
CTATATATCTAATGGGAGTCTAATCGATAAATTAATCAATGTAGTATTATATATGAGTTCGAAGCCATTAGTCGTATACTACGATAGACTTAATACTATATCATACTTGAATAATACATTTACTGCATGTTTAGAATGTACCTTCAAACATCTCTATAATATATTAGGTCAATCCATCTTATGCCTCGATGAGTTGGATTATGGATGTATATTTCCATTATTAAATCAAGTGTTGAATGATATCTCTAAATATCATAAATGTGGTAGTATAGATTATAAGATTGCTTATATCAGAAGGGATTATAGAGTTGAATATCTTAAAGCCTTAGATAGGAATATAAGATGTAATATATGTCGTGGGTTAGTAGGACTACGTGATTTTAAATATCCTAAGGAGTTTGAAGTTTATGGAAGTTATTGTATTAGGGGTTTATTTAAAGGTGTTGATCTAGAGGTTTTAACTAGGAGTATTACCAAGAGGTATATTCTCCTTAATAGGACTGAGGATATTATTGTATTAGGTATTGGTAGTGGATATATATGGATTAATAAGTATGGAGATATAGTATCTTGGAATGTAAGCTATAATATTCTTAAGGATGTTATAAATGGAATTTTAAAGATTATCAGCTAAGAGGCGTCAGCGTCGCTTCCTGATCTTCATAGCACTGCTCGAGCAGCCACCGCTTCATCATCCGCTGAGCTTCAAAAGAACATATATGTCTTTGATATTTTAATGTAACATATATATTATGGTGTTTCTCTTAGATGCTACGAACGTAAGTTTTAGGTATTTTGATCATCTCTCTATCCATGTTGTTATTTTGTTTTTTGTGTAGTATGGGTATTTCTCTGCTTCTCTACAGCTCTCCACTCCTCTCTCTTATTTCTCTAGTAGCTAAGTTATCTAAAGAAAGTAGAATTATATCCTTAGTCGATAAAAATACATTTTCTCCTTCCGTCAATCCGCAAAATAACTATAGATTATACCTTCTTAAAACCTTTAATGATATTATTTAATCTGCTCATATAACTTATGCTCGTTATAATCCAGTTATCTTAAGGAATATATCACTATATACCTTCCATTTTAATACGTCATATTTCCGAGTAGGCCATTCAAATCCTTCAGTATGTAGCTTGCATGGAAATTCACTATATAGTAGGCAGTTATTTAAACCTCTATTCCTTACACATTTAATATACTCGCATTTATCCGCATATATCACAACCTCCACATTGTTTATTTCTAAATGCTGAGCAGTATTAACATATAATACCGCAATATGATGTAAGTATACCTCTAACCTTAGGCATAGTCTCTAGAAGGAAAGATAGTACTTCTTTATAATTTAAGATTGAGAATAGAGTCTATAGATAGTTTCTGATTAATCAGTTCTACCAGTAGCTCTATGCCATTCCAAATGTATCTTTAAATCTTTAACTGTAGCGAAGAATAACTTGCATCTAGGACATTTATACAGGGATACTGCTCCATCAGTATAAACTTCAACCTTCATACTCCTACCTTCAAAATCTATTAAGGTATCAGATACCTTCTTAAGCTCAATACCCTTCTCCTTAGCTTCAATAAGCTTTCTAATATCTATGAAACTCATCCTCCATTATTCAAAATAAAGTATTCCCTTTATAAAACCATACCATTATTGCATTCTGAAGTAGGAGGATATTATAGATGTATCTAGTGATTGATAGATTAGATAGAGGAGGTGTTAAAAAATATTATGGGAGGAGTGAGATGAGAGAAATAACCTATTAAAGGGTTTTATACGACTCCTTAAGCTCCACCAAGTATGCTATTAAGCTTACTTATCGCCTCATTAATAACCTTAACAATCTCAGCACGTTTATCCTTATCAAGCTTGCTCCAAACTCTAAATACCTTCTTTATTGCTGCGTCCATCTCCTCAACTGGTAATCTCTCAGTACTTATATCTTTAATAAACTCTTCTAAATCTTCATACGTACTTAATGCATTCTCACCTCTCTTAGTAATCCTATACATCTTCCTACCATTCTTAATATAACTCTCTATCATCTTAAGCCTCTCGAGTTGTCTAAGCGCTGGATATAGTACGCCTGTACTAGGTGTATACATATTCATTGTAAGCTCTTTAATCGCTCTAAGAATACCATAGGCGTGATTATCTCCCTTCTTCTTTAAAGCATATAATATTAGCTTGGGGACAATACCCTTTTTCATTATATATCTCTTATTTGCAAAGAGATATATAAAGGTATAGCTAAATTTTTAAAATCATTGAAATATCTAATATTTAAATATTACTCAACCGAGTTTAAGAGTATATTAGATACATCTTAATATAAAATATTTGGTCTTAAACGAAGTCTTCTCTCAAACACATCATTTATAAATGATTAATGTTGTTTTAATCCTATGATGAAAGTATTTACGTTATTGAGATATCTATATACCTACTGGAGATTAAAATATGATGTTAGAAGGTATAAGAATTTAATTCTTAGGAATTTAGATAGTGACGATATTTACGAG
>CAZHBK010000201.1:0-2506 GCA_964530465.1 uncultured Nitrososphaeria archaeon
ATAGAATGGAATTAAAAATCCTGTTAAAAATGGAATATTGCCTAATACTGGAAAGCTATTCAGATTAACTTTAAGGATATGCTTTACTATATATGCTGAGGATGCTGTAGCTATGATGGCTATAGATATATTCTTTACATGTTTAGTACTCAGTATGCTAAAGTTTAATATATAGCTTCTAATAGCCTTAGAAACACTACTATAATTAATAGCTATATGATGTTTACTAAGACTGCTAATCATCCTCTCACGTGCGAGCATTGATACAGGCTTTATACATTCGGGAGATAGATGGTTTGCTAATGGGATCGATATATATGCTAATATGACTACTATGATAGATGAACATATCATAGCGAGTAGAATCTCAGGTATGCTGGATGATATAGATAGTGAGTATACTAGTGATATAGCTATCGGCTTGAAGGGATATGAGAGTACTGGAGATGGATGAAGTATCAGGATTGAATGTAACCCCCCAATAGATAAATATACTATCGATAATATCCGTAGAATATGCCTTCTTCCACTTGATTCAAATATGATGTTTACTAATGTTGCTGTATGTACTAATATGCTTATTGTAGTAAAAGCTATATAGATGGATATTATGAATAATATTGCTTTAATTAATGAACCATATGTTACCTCTAATGCGAGTGGTATGAAGAATAAATAGAAGCCATATACTGTCGTCTCTCTAAGAATTTGAAAACCCAATCTAGCTAGTATATAGTTCTTCATACTTATGGGCTGAGCAAGTAATACTTCATACTCTGCCTCTTCAACCACCGTGAGGACGCTTCTCCCAGCTATAAATAATCCAGCTAGTATAACCATGAAGACTATGCTTATTAAATCACTCAATACATATCTATTTAAGCCGTATGTTGATAGAAAGCTTCGAACCATCCTACCTAATTCATACGTTTCAGCAGTCTTCTTAGATGCTAGAGGTGGAGATAGTATAGCTGATATAGCTGCTACCACTAATGCCACTATAATAATGCTTATGACTATTATTGCTAGTATTTTATGCTTCTTAATAAATGGATTAAGTACATAATTCTTGTATAAATACCATGTTAGAGTACGTACTCTACCCATTTAAGACCCACCTTTAATTATCTTCAGGAATACGTCTTCTAATGTGGTATCTTTAGATTTAGATACCTCCTCCTTAATCTCTTCAATACTGCCTTCTATAACTAAAACGCCTTTATTTATAATACCTATTCTAGTACAGAACCTCTCGACAACCTCGAGTATATGACTTGATATTAATGCAGTTACACCATTGGATACAAGCCTTTTAACCTCCTCCTTAAATACATACTGGGATTCAGGATCCATACCAGCCATAGGCTCATCCATAATTAAAACCTTTGGTTTTACAATGAATGCAGCAATAACTAATGTCTTCTGTAGCATGCCTCTAGATAACTCACTAACGAGCTTATCCTTCTTATCACTTAAGTTAAATATATCTAGGTAGTAATTTAATTCACCTCTAACTTTATCTATCGAGATACCTCTCAACGATATAATAAATCTTATAAACTCCTCAACAGTTAAATTTTGAAATGCTGTTGGATTTTCAGGAACATATCCTACTAGCCTTAATGCATTAACTCTATCCCTCCATACACTATATCCATAAATCCTCGCATCACCTGAATCCGGTTTTAACAATCCAGTGAGTATCTTGAGTGTTGTCGTCTTACCAGCTCCATTAGGACCTATTAAACCATATATCTCACCAGGTTTAATACGTAAAGTCAATCCATTTAACGCTTTAACCTTACCATAGCTCTTATGTAAATTCAATACCTCAATGGCATACTCCATTACTTAAACACCGTATCAGTCATATTTATTTATGGATTATGGGATTATTTAACATACCTATATTGTAATATAAATTCCTAGTAATATCTAACTATTACTAGTCCATAGGTAGTCTATAAATTCATCAATTAAGTTTACAATTTCAGGAACATTATACATGACGATTATAGGTTCATCATGTGAAACACCTTTAAGGACCTCTCTAGAATCCCTAACAATACATAAGAATTTAGCTCTATCAGAAATCTTAAGGCTAGATTGATCTAATATTATATCAAAATAATTGATATACTTGCAGTCTGGGTTAATTAGAACTCTGATCTCTAACTTCTTATCCTTAATCATCTTTAGAGTATTTATAAGGCCGTAGTCAATCCATACACTACAGTCATCTATAACTAATTTAATTGATCTAGATGCATCATTTAGAAGGGCTCTAATCCTCCTAACTATACTAGGTAATCCTCTTACAATTACTACCTTCTTAAAAGATCTAGCACTATTCCATATATGCTTGAGTCTTGCGAGTAGTATATTAAATGTATACTCATACTTCAGCTTTAAAGCAGAGATAACTTCTTCTGGATCTCTAGCAATATATCTAATCGGTCTATCAGTAATAGAGAATATCCAGCCTCTCTCCTCTAATCTAGGTAGG
>CAZHBK010000202.1:0-2483 GCA_964530465.1 uncultured Nitrososphaeria archaeon
CTCAAAATATAGAAATATATCTAAAATAGTTATTAATATTAACATAGGTAATAGCGGTCTTATAATTAAGTCATCTAATGAATCAATACTAGAGATATATAGTAGGTATAGATATCTAAGAGAAACCAATGGGAATCTAATAGTGTTTAGTAATGAGACATCAAGAATTGAATATAATGAGAATATAAGTTTTAGGAAGTTAATTGTAACGATTAACGCTAAGAATACTGGTATTCTAATTAAGGTAAATCCAGATTTTAAAATTGAGCTGAGTATTAAATTGAGTAATGGCATAGGTAGGATGGATTTAAGTGATCTAAAGTACTCAATCTTAAAGATGAAACTTGCTAACTGTATGTTTAGGGGGGATTTAAAATATAAAGAGATTTATAATAATAGTATCTATATCGATGCGATAAATTGCATAGCTATCTTCGAGATTCATGGAATTGATTTCAAGAGGGTACAGCTTAAAGGCAGCTCCTCAAATGGAGCAGTATTAGTTTATTCAAATGATAGACTAATGGGTTCATATGCTGACCTTAATATCCTTCAAACTAAAGCGGGAGTACTATCTATTGAAGAAGGGGGAGGGTATTATAGGATTACTGCTAATGTTAGGAATAGCTTGATAGAACTTAGATTTTACTCTTAACTTGATAGAGAGCAATGGTCGTTAGAGTCAGTCATAAAAATCCATTTGAAGCAAGAAAAGTTATAGAGGCGTTAGCAAGTAAGCCGAAATTAGAGATTATAAAACTATTGATTGAGGAAGGCCCTATGACTGCATCTGAGATATCATCAAGATTGAATATATCTCTATCCACTATAATGGATCATCTAAATCATCTAACATCATCAAATATACTTACGTGGAAATTGGAAAAGAGGAGGGGGAAGTTTATTAAGGTATATAGGGTTAGGGATTTAATATGGGATATTAAGATTGATTTAAGATTGTATTCTACAATCCCAGATAGTAAGATGGTTATAGAGCTAGCTAGAGAGTATATTAAGAGGAAAGTTGAAGGTGAGGGTTTACCGATTAAAATTACTGCTAAGGATATAATGAAGACCCTTAATTTAAACTTAAATCAAAGCCTTACAGTTCTAAATTATCTAACTAGCTGTGAGGATGAAATTACTGAGATTCTAGCTGAATTATTTAATAATAGTAGTTTAAGAGATGAGAAGGAGGTATTGATTAAAGATCTAGCTGAGAAATTAAATATACATATCTACTGGGCTTATAGGTTAGCAGGTAAATTAACTGATTCAGGTGAATACATCTTTAAGGAAGATAGGTTAATTAGAGTTAAGGAGGAAAGTTAAGGTGAGTACCTCATATGAGGGATAGTAGTAAGAATGAACGTCTGATTTCATTTAAACCTATCGGGATAGTTCACGTTAGATACAGTGATGATATAGTTCGAAATTCAATAAATGGTGTTGATGGAATAGTAGAGGTATTTCCAGAGTATGAGGAGGGTTTAGAAACTATAGAGGGATACTCACATGTCATACTAGTAAGCTATTTACATAAGGTAGGTGAGTCCAATAGGAGCATCTTAAAAGTAAGATTCAGAAAATGGGAAAGATTAGGAGTCAACTTAAATGGTATTCCATATGTAGGCGTATTTGCAACAGACTCACCTCATAGACCGAATCCAATCGGAGTCTCAATCGTCAAGTTGATTAGGAGGGAGGGTAGATTTCTATATGTTGAAAATCTAGATTTATTTGATGGCACTCCAATCCTAGATATAAAAGGTTATGGATATGATAGAATAATTAGCGATATTAGAGTTCCTAAGTGGTATGTTACATTAGTTGCTAGGATTAAAGAGAAATTCAAGAATGCTAGTGAAACAATTGCTCCATAAGAATTACTCGTAAGTCCTAGAAATATACTTAGATTGAAAGCCTAGGATTCTCGATAATGCTTTAAAATACTTGGTATAGTCGCCTATTGATAGAATAAAGTGATTACCTACACATATTTCATATATTGCTTCAGTATTAGAACCTATATCGATAGATATCTGAGTTCTACACGCCCTATTTAAGAATGGAGAACCTCTAGCTACTAATCCTAAACCGTAGAATATAGTTTTATTAATGAAGTCTATTTTTGCAAATGTAGTCTTTACACCTTCTCTAAACTCACCCTCAATGGATAATCCAATACCTGATTCATAATGACTTCTAAACCTATATGCTATGAGCATTTTAGTAGGTGCTGTACAATGGGCAAATATAAGTTCTGAATCACCATGCCAAACTAGATTAGCCATAAATGACGGATTACCACTTATTAATCTCATAAAGTACATTGTAATAAGTGAGGGAATATCACCTTCGCAAGCAATATCATATCCCTCGTTATTTAGAAAGCTTACAGCTAGACATGGAGTAAGCCTATATTTAATTAAGTCGAAACATCTAATGGAGGCAAGTTTAGCATTATATTTATCTAAAATACT